>JARGFK010000046.1 GCA_029211065.1 Desulfobacterales bacterium | reverse complement strand
TGCCAAAAACCCTTTTAAAGGAAAAGCGCCCTTTTTTATACCATTTTAAAATTTACACAAAAGATTATACACTACCGCCAGATCATCAACCTTCTTTTTGATTTCCATTTTAACGCCAAATGCTTCTAATTGACTTATATATGGGAATATGATTATAGCGCCTAGAATGAGCAAAAGGGTCTCTAATTTCACTTCTGATAGCGACGCGGGACGCGCTAGCTTAACGACTACGGCTGAGAGAAATACTATTGCGGAGGCCCCACAGATTACCTTGAAAAACCCATCCCACTTAGAATAACTTGCCATATCGCTCCCCCTTGAAATGGATAGTTGTTACTGAGGTTCAACGATAAAGTCGCTTGCGCTGTCACCAAAATTGCCCGTCAGGCCACGACCGTCCTCGGCGTCAAGTGAACCGTCTGGTTCGCACCTTTATTCGTCAATGACTGTTGCACTTCTAAGCTGGAATCCACATGTGAAAGGAAAGGCATTTGCAAAATGTCCAGCATTATAAAATATTCGTACTGTTGATTCGAGATCTTCTCCTGGCCTTTCGGCATTCTGTATCTTTTAGAAGAGTCTATGCAATCTCTTCACTCCTAATTCGATAATAAAGATACTCTTTACCCGGAAAATATTTACGCAAAAAAGTTCTTAATCGTTTCCACTACATGGGCCTGCTGATCAGGTGACAGCTCCGGATAGATCGGCAGGGCAATCGTATGGTCGGCGGCGTATTCCGCCGCCGGGAAATCGCCCTTCCGATATCCCAAATAGGCAAAGCATTCCTGCAGATGCAGCGGCACCGGGTAGTAAACTTCCGTTCCGATGCCGGCCCCTTCCAGAAAACGGCGCAGCGCGTCCCTTTTGTCGGCGACGCTGATGACAAACTGGTTGTAGATATGACGCTCTTCTTTTTCCAGCGGCAGCTTCACCACTTCGTCCAGTCCTGCGGAGTGAAACAGCTCCCGGTAGCTGCGGGCATTCATCTGGCGCGCTTCGGTCCATTTATCCAGATACCTGAGCTTCACCGAAACAATGGCAGCCTGGAGCGCGTCCAGTCGGAAATTGCCGCCGATCATCTGGTGAAAATATTTGGGCATTGAACCGTGCACCCGCAAGATCCGCAACCTCTCATCAATCTCCGCCGAATCGGTGGTCACAATTCCGCCGTCACCGAAGGCTCCCAGATTTTTTGATGGGAAAAAAGAAAAACAACCGTAAGCACCCATGGAACCCGCCGGTTTTTCCCGGTAAACGGCGCCAATGGCCTGGGCCGCATCTTCGATGACAACCAGCCGGTGTCCGGCCGCAGCCGCAAGGATCGGCTCCATATCGGCGCACTGGCCGTAGAGGTGAACCGGAATGACGGCCTTGGGACGTTCCTTCAGCCCCTCGCCGACAACGCCTTCGATCTTTTGCGGCAGCAGATTGTAGGTATCCGGATCGATGTCCACGAAAACCGGTCTGGCGCCGACCCGGGCAATCGCCCCTGCTGTGGCAAAAAAGGTATAGGGGGATGTAATCACACTGTCACCCGGACCAACCCCGGCCGCCATCAGAGCGATGATGAGGGCATCGGTTCCCGAAGAAACGCCGACGGCATGTTTCACGCCGCAGTAAGCCGCAATCTCTTTTTCAAGGACTTCCACCTTGGGGCCGAGGATAAAATACTGGCTTTCATATACTTCCTGCGTCACCGCAAGGATTTCCGGTTTGATCTGCTGATATTGTTTTTTCAGGTCCAACAATGGTACTTTCATAGATAACGCGTCCTTTCTGAAGGCCGAAGGCTAAAGGCTGAAG
The DNA here is from genome assembly GCA_029211065.1 of Desulfobacterales bacterium. Taxonomy (NCBI): domain Bacteria; kingdom Pseudomonadati; phylum Thermodesulfobacteriota; class Desulfobacteria; order Desulfobacterales; species Desulfobacterales bacterium. The sequence goes on along the minus strand of JARGFK010000046.1, from coordinate 32,073 downwards.
ACCGAAGTCTGAAGACTGTAGTGTGAAAGCCTATTGGTCTTCAGTCTATCTACCTTCAGTCTATCTACCTTCAGTCTGTTTACCTTCAGTCTATCTACCTTCAGTCTATTTACCTTTTTCCATCTGAACCTGGATGATGCAGGCGTTCTCTTTCCCCTTATTGTTCATCTGTACGATCTCATTCGGGGAAACCACGGCGGTCTGACCTGCCTTCAGCGAAATGTCGCCTTTTTCCGAGGTAATACCTACCACTCCGCAGACGCAGATCATCTGCTTGGTTGCAGCCGCGAGCCGCTCGACTTTAAATTTTGAGTTCGGGTAAATCACCATCCGATCCACGCGATACCCCTCTCTCTGTTCCAGCAGGGTCAGGGTCCCCCAGGGATGATAAACAAGCCGATGGGTATGGTATTCCCGGCGGCCGCTTTCTTTCAGCTGCGTGACGATTTCCTTTACATCCCGGCTGCGATCCATATCCGACACAAATACGGAATCCGGCGTCTCCACCACCACCATATTGCGAAGATGGTTGGTCGCTATCAAGCGCTCGTGCCCCATGATAAAACAGTTTTGAGTATCCTTTACGATCACATCGCCGGCCGTTACATTGTGCTGCGTGTCTTTAGGCAGAAAATCATACAGCGACTTCCAGGAACCGATATCGCTCCAGCCGAAATCCGACGGCAGGACCACTCCTTTTTGGGTGGATTCCATAATGGCATGATCGAAGGATATATTCGGCAACTGTTGATAATCTTCCAGTGTAACCGGGGCCAGACCGCTCACGATTCCTTCCAACCGGCTGAGAAGCGCCGGCTGAAACTTATTATATTCTTCTACAATGACGGAAGCTTTGAAGGCAAACATACCGCTGTTCCAGAAAAAGTTTCCGGCCTCGATATACTTTCGGGCGGTGGTTTTATCCGGTTTTTCAACGAACCGCTTGATCCCCAGCGCATCCGGGCTGACCCGGTCAGCCCCTTCTATATAACCGTAACCGGTTTCCGGGAAATTAGGCTGTATGCCGAACGTAATGATATGGCCCGAGTGGGCCAGTTCAATGGCGGCTTCAAGCTTGCGGTGGAATCGGTCGATATCCTTGATCACATGATCAGCCGGGAAAACGCAGACCACGGCATCCTTTTCCTCTTTCAAAATGGTCAATACCGCCAGTAGAATGGCCGGGGCGGTATTGCGCCCCACCGGTTCACGGATAATTTTGCCGGCGGCGGTAACGCCGATATCTTCCATGTGTCGGGCGATTTCATAATAATGTTCGGCGCCGCATACGATCCGCACCTTTTCGGTTTCCAGCAGCGGACTCAGACGTTTAATGGTGGCCTGGACGAGAGAATCCGTCCCGAAGAAACTGACCAATTGCTTCGGGAACAGCTCCCTGGAAACCGGCCACAGGCGCGTCCCGCTGCCGCCCGCCAGAAGAACCGCATGGATGTTGACCGCCGCATCAGGCATGCTGAGCTTTCCTTCTGTTGTGGTTTGTTCTGGAATTGTTGCCGGCGGGTTCGGAGGGCATCGGGCTGCAAACCGTTTCCACGGCCGGATAGCCCAGAAGCGCCTTGATGTCGCGAGTCAAGGCCATGCCGGCTTTGACGGTGAGAGAATCCGGCAGTTCGATCACCACTTCTTTTTGTTCATCTTCCCGCAAATGAATGAACGCCCGGCAGGACCCGGGGTGGTTTTTTAATATATCGCAAAGTTTCTCCAGGGTGCTGCGCTCCGTGCGATCCAGGTTTAGATTAAAATGAATCACCGCAGTCCAGTTTTCCTCGGCTGTATCCATGGCAATGATGCTGTCGGCCAGAATCTTAACGGCGTTTTCATCCTTTTGCAGCTGCCCCTGAATCAGAACGGCGCTGTCTTCCGCCAGTAGGCTGTAAACAGAAGTATAGATCGACGGAAATACGGTCACTTCAACCGCACCCAGCAGGTCCTCCACCGTGACAAACGCCATCAGATCGCCTTTTTTGGTTTTGATGGTTTTGATGGTCCGGATAATGCCACCAATCCGGACGGTTTCACGATCCGTTCGTTCCTTTAATGAAAGGGTGTCGGTATTGGTAAACTTTTCCAACAGATCTTCGTAACCGGTCAACGGATGCCCGGTGATGTAAAACCCGAGGGCTTCCTTTTCAAGATTGAGCAACTGGTTCTTGTCCCATTCGTCGATCTCACTCATGGGAGGATAGTTAATCGCAACCGGCCCGTCCGGGCCCATATCAAAAAGTCCCATCTGGGGATCCAGTTTGTCTTTCTGCATGCGCTGGCCATATTCCAGGGCGCCCTCCAGCGATGCCATCATCTGGGACCGGTACGCACCGGTGGAATCGAAAGCGCCGCATTTAATCAGGCTTTCAATAACCCGCTTGTTGACTTTCCGCAGGTCCACCCGTTCACAGAATTCAAATAGGGACGTAAACAGTCCACCCTCCTGGCGCGCTTCGACAATTGATTCGATGGCGCCTTCGCCCACATTTTTCACCGCAACCAGTCCGAACCGGATTCCCGCTTCCTGGACAGCAAACGCTTTTCCACTGGCATTAATGTCCGGCGGCAGGATCGGAATTTCGTGGCTGCGGCATTCGGCAATGTATTTCACAATATTGTCGGTGGACTGCATTTCGCTTGAAAGCAGCGCCGCCATGAACTCCATGGGGAAATGCGCTTTCAGATAAGCGGTCTGGAAAGCAATCAGGGCATAGGCCGCGCTGTGGGACTTGTTAAAGCCGTATCCGCCGAACTTTTCCATGAGGTCAAAAATATTTTTGGCCCTATCGGACGGCAGCCCGTTTTCTTTGGCCCCACGTAAAAACCGTATACTGTGCTTGGCCATAATGGCCGGTATCTTTTTTCCCATGGCCTTGCGCAGATCATCGGCCTCCGCCATCGTATAGGCGGCCAGTTCACCGGCGATTTTCATGACCTGTTCCTGATAAACGATAACGCCGTATGTTTCTTTCAGGATCGGCTCCAGTTCAGGCACGAGGTATTCCACTTTCTTGCGGCCGTGTTTGCGCTCTACAAAATCGTCCACCATTCCGCTGTCAAGGGGTCCGGGGCGGTACAGGGCCACCAGGGCGATGATATCGTCAAAATTCGCCGGCCGCAGCCGCACCAGCAGGTCCTTCATTCCGGAACTTTCAAGCTGAAACACGCCGGTGGTATCTCCGGCTGAAAGCAGGGCATAGGTCTTGGGATCGTTAACATCCAGAGCGGAGATATCCGGCGCTGCGCCCTGATGGCCTTCAATCAACGCCAGGGCGTTGGCAATGACCGTGAGGTTGCGAAGTCCCAGAAAATCGAACTTGACCAGCCCGATTTTTTCAACGCACTTCATGTCGAACTGCGTCACGACTTCGCCCTTTTTACCCCGGTAAAGCGGCAGGTACTCCACCAGCGGCCGGTCTGCAATGACCACGCCGGCCGCGTGGGTGGAGGCGTGTCGGGGCAGACCTTCAAGCACCCGGCAGATGTTGACCAGATCGGCTATTTCCGGTTTGGTGGCGACCAGTTCCGCCAGTCGCGGCTCCTGTTTGAGGGCATCGTCCAGGCTGATGTTCAATACATCCGGCACCATTTTGGCGATCACATCCACTTCATGCAGGGGGATCGCAAGGGCGCGGCCGACGTCGCGGATAACGGCCCGGGTTTTTAGTTTTCCAAACGTAATGATCTGGGCCACATAATCGCCACCGCCGTATTTTTCAACGACATACTTAAAAACTTCTTCCCGGCCGTTGATACAGAAATCAACATCAATGTCCGGCATGCTCTTGCGGTCGGGATTTAAAAACCGTTCAAAAATCAGGCCGTGTTCAATGGGGTCGAGATCCGTAATTCCCAGAGAATACGCCACCAGGCTTCCGGCGGCAGACCCCCGGCCGGGGCCCACCGGTATGTTGTGCTCCTTGGCATAGCGGATAAAATCAGCCACGATCAGAAAATAGCTGGCAAACCCCATGGAATTGATGACGCTGATTTCATAATCGATTCTATCACGGTAAACGGCTTGATCCACATTCGGATTTTTGGCGAGCACCCGCGCGAGGACGTTCTCAAATCCCTCGCGAACGCTTTGTTCAAAAAATTGTTCCGCGGACAATTTGTCCGCGGTACTGAATTTAGGGAAGTGGTAGGTTTTAAAATCAAATTCGATATGACATCGCTTGGCAATTTCAACCGTATTGGCCAGGGCGCCGGGGTAATCCTTGAAATCGCTGATCATTTCTTCTTTTGATTTAAAATAGAGCTGATCCGTTCTGAATTTTAAACGGTCCGCATCCTGCACCGTTTTACCGGTCTGAATGCACAGTAGAAGGTCGTGGGCGCGGACATCGTCCTTTTTGAGATAGTGGCAGTCATTGGAAGCCACCAAAGGAATCGAAAGCCTTCGGCTCATATCCAGAAGCGCCTGATTGACCTTCCCCTGTATGTCAATGCCGTTGTTCTGGACTTCCAGAAAAAAATTGCCTTCACCAAATATTTTTTGGTAAAAAAGCGCGGCTTCATCAGCCTGCCCAATCCTGTTCTCCGTTATCTTCTCGGGTATTTCACCGTGCAAACAGGCCGAGAAAGCGATTAATCCGCGGCTGTATTCTTTGAGAACTTCCCGGTCGATGCGGGGTTTATAGTAAAAGCCCTCCAACTGAGCGATGCTCACCAGCTTGCAAAGATTCTGAAATCCCTCCTGGCTCTGGGCCAGCAAGATCAGATGGGAAACGCCTTTGTTGTCGCCCGGCGTTTTATCCGTCAGTTTCCGCGGCGCCAGATAACATTCGCATCCGATGATCGGCTTGATGCCGGCCTTATGGGCCGTTTCGTAAAATTCCAACGCCCCGAACATGGTCCCGTGATCGGTAATGGCAACGGCATCCATGCCGAAATCCTTAACCTGTTTCAACAGCGGTTCGATGCGGATGGCGCCATCCAGCAGACTGTACTGGGTATGTACATGCAGATGGACAAAATCAGAATTAGGGGCACTATGGCTCGTCATGACAGTTAATCCAGGCGATAGTTGGGCGCCTCTTTGGTGATAATAACATCGTGCACATGGCTTTCACGCAGTCCAGCGGCACTGATCTTTAAAAAACGGGCTTTTTCCCTCAACTCTTCGATGGTCCGGCACCCCACATACCCCATGCCGGCTTTCAATCCGCCGATCAGTTGGAAAATATTGGCGGAAAGCGACCCCTTATACGGCACCCGCCCGACAATACCCTCCGGAACCAGCTTGTCTTCCGCGACTTCTTCGCTCTGGTAGTACCTGTCCTTGCTCCCTTGCTTCATGGCTTCCAGAGACCCCATGCCGCGATAGACCTTATAACTGCGTCCCTGATAAAACATGGTCTCACCAGGACTTTCTTCGGTTCCGGCAAACAGGCCGCCGATCATAACCGAATGGGCGCCGGCCCCGATCGCCTTGGTAATATCTCCTGAAAATTTTATCCCGCCATCGGCAATGAGCGGCACGCCGGTTTTATTGGAAACCGAACGGCAGTCCATAATGGCGCTGATCTGGGGAACTCCCACCCCGGCGACAATCCGGGTAGTGCAAATCGACCCGGGCCCGATCCCGATTTTGACGCCGTCGACGCCGGCCTTGATAAGGTCTTCAGCACCCTTGCCGGTACCGACATTGCCCGCAATCAATTCAAGGTCTTTAAAGTTACGCTTTAATTTCCGGACGGCTTCAAGGACGTTTTTCGAATGCCCATGGGAGGTATCGATCAATATCACATCCGCACCCGCCTGCAAAAGCGCTTCGGTGCGTTCTTCCATGTCCGGCCCCACCCCCACCGCAGCACCGACCCGCAGCCGGCCCAGCTTGTCTTTGCAGGCGTTGGGGTATTTACGAATTTTTTCAATGTCCTTTATGGTGATCAGCCCCTTCAACTGTCCTTTTTTATCCACCACCAACAGCTTTTCAATTCGATGCTCGTGCAGCAATTTTTTGGAATCTTCCAGGGAAATGCCTTCTGAAACGGTAATCAGTTTATCCTTAGTCATTATATCGGATACTTTTTTTTCCAATTTGGTCTCGAATCGCAAATCCCTGTTGGTTACAATTCCCACCAGCTGGTCGCCCTTGGTCACAGGCACCCCGGAAATATGATACTTTTCCATCAGTTTCAACACATCCGCAACGGTTCGATCCGGGGAAATCGTAACCGGATCGATAATCATTCCACTTTCTGATTTTTTGACCTGGTCGACTTCAGTAACCTGGCTTTTAACGCTCAGATTGCGGTGGATGAAACCGATGCCGCCTTCACGCGCCATGGTGATGGCCGTGCGGGCCTCGGTAACCGTATCCATAGCGGCACTGACGATGGGAATATTGAGGTTGAGGTTTTTAGTCAGCCGGGTGCTTGTGTTGGCGTCTTTCGGCAACACTTCGGAGTGGTTGGGGACCAATAATACATCGTCAAAAGAATAACCTTCTTCAGGTGGTATTTTAAGCATGGACGTCCTCCCGTATCAACGAGTTGTTTTTTATAATTTTTTCAATGAGTTTTAAGAGATAACCATTAATAATCTGATTAATTATCAAATGGCTGTCTCTTTAGCAATGACTAATTTCGGGGGCCAGGTTTCGGGGGTCAGTTGTCAGGAATTGCCGGTTGCGGACATGTGCTTTGAACATGAAAAGGTTTATCTGCGCATCCCTTATTCATTTTCATCATTTTGCCGCTGTGGAATACTCCGACCTCTGATCCCTGACACCTGATCCCCGGCCCCTGATCCCTGACACCTGAAACATTTTCTTGTATTATTGACTGAAATTGCGTTAATATCTTTATGAGACTTAAACAGATGGACATATTATGCTGCTGAAAATTAATCCCCTAAATCCACAGGAACGGCTCATTCGCAAGGTTGTGGAAATCCTCCATAAAGGAGGAATCATTGCCTATCCCACCGATACCTTTTATGGCATCGGCTGCGATATCCTCAACAAGAAAGCGATAGAAAAGATCTACCTGCTCAAAAGTCGCAGCAAAAACAAGCCCTTCAGCTTCATCTGCTCGGACCTGACCAACATCAGCCGATATGCCAAGGTTTCCAACTATGCCTATAAAACCATGAAAAGACTTCTGCCGGGGCCCTATACATTTATACTGGAGGGCTCCCGTCTGGTTCCCAAAATGATGCTCACCAAGCGAAAAACCGCCGGCATCCGGGTGCCGAACAACAACATCTGCATTGCGCTGGTGGAGGCGCTGGAAAACCCCATTATTTCAACCAGCGCCACGATGCCCGACGGCGCCCTCTTTTACGATCCTTCCCTGATCCACGATTATTTCGGAAGCCGCCTGGATGCGGTCATTGACGGGGGCCCCATCCCGGGGAATCCTTCCAGTGTTATTTCCTTGATCGATGATCGGCCCGAAGTCATACGAAAAGGGGCAGGAGATGTGTCGATATTTGAGTAAAAAGCCAGGTTCAGGGGGCCTTGGATTCGCTTTGTTGGAATAACCAGGTTAATCGGTCGGTCGATACAGATACCCGCCTGTCAGATGCGGGCTGACTGCGAGTCCAAACAATTCTTGCAGGGTTGATTCGGTCAGATATTTCAGAATGGAGAATTTCTTGTCGCGAATGTAGACGGCTGTAACTTCCCCTTTAATCCCCCCCAGGCGCCCGGCCCATTCAATGGAATCTTCAAGGTTTCCCAGACGGTCCACAATCCCTAATTCCTGGGCTTCTTCACCGGTAAAAATTCGGCCGTCTGCAAGTTTTACGACCTCAGCAAGATCCATTTTTCTTCCGAGAGCGACATCTTTCACAAATTGGCCGTGAATTTTATCCACAAAATCCTGCAGCAATTGCTGTTCCCGGCCGGTCATCTCCCGGGCCGGCGATCCCATGTCTTTATATTCACCGCTTTTGATCACAACGGGCACCAGCCCGATTTTTTTCAAAATCTGCTCAAAATTGGCATAACCCATAATGACCCCGATGCTGCCGGTAATGCTGCCGGGGCTTGCAACGATGCCGTTTGTGCCAGCGGCGATGTAATATCCGCCGGACGCTGCCACCGCCCCCATCGAAGTGATGACCTTTTTGGATTCGATCGTTTTTTGAATTTCGCGGAAAATTTCCTGTGACGGACCGACGCCGCCTCCGGGCGAATCGATACGCATCACAATGGCCTTGATGGAATCTTCTTTGCGGAATCTTTTCAGTTGCTGAATCACTTGTTTGGCGTCGGAAATGACACCGGTTATCTCGATGACCCCGACCCTGTCGCCCCCTCTGTCCAGACCGGCAAAATCCGAATCCGAAGCCCCAAAAAGAAACAGCAGGGATATGGCAATGACGACAACTGCGGAAATGGAAAGCGCTGTCAAAATAAAAAAAAGATACGGATGCCGGCGGGAAAACATGATGCTATCTTATAGATGAATCGTTGGGGTTCAGTATGAGCAACTTTTCCACGATCAGCAGCATGTATCTGCCGCTGATCGTGGCAAGTCGGTTTTCTATTTATCGTTGAATTTTTCCTGAAGATTTTCTCTTAAAATTTCACCGAAGTCTGACGTTGTGGGGCGCATGCTGCTGATATAATCATTCAGCAGGCCATGTTCGTCGTCCATTTCAAGTCGTTTGATGGAAAGACCGATCCTTCTTTCTTCGCTGTTGATATTCATGACCTTGGCCGTTATGATATCACCGACGTTAAACTGTCCCACCGGTGTTTTCAGCTTTTCCTTGGCGATCTCGGAAACATGCACGAGCCCCTCAATCCCCTCTTCCAGTTCCACAAAAACACCGAAATCGGTAATATTGGTAACGGTGCCCGTGATCTCCTTTCCGACTGCATACCGCTCCGCCACAGTTTGCCACGGGTCCGGCTGCATCTGCTTGATCCCCAGCGAGAACCGTTCCGTCGCTTTGTCGATGTCGAGAACAATGGCCTGGACCGTTTCCCCTTTTTTGTATATTTCCGAGGGGTGTTTGATCCGTTTCGTCCAGGAAATATCCGAAATGTGAATCAGTCCGTCGATGCCTTCATCAATTCCGATGAACAGCCCGAAGTCTGTAATATTCTTTATTTTGCCTTCGATGGTGGTCCCCACCGGATATTTCTCACTGATGACGTCCCAGGGATTGGGAGCGACCTGTTTCATCCCCAGAGAAATCCGCCGGCTTTCCGGCTTGATATCCAGAACGATCGCTTCAACATCCTCTCCGATGGAAACGATCTTGGAAGGATGGCGCACCTTGCGTGTCCATGACATTTCGGAAACGTGAATCAACCCTTCAATACCCTCTTCCAGTTCCACAAAAGCGCCGTAATCGGTCAGACTCACGGCCCGACCGGTAATGCGCGTTCCAACCGGATATTTTTCCGTAGCCGTCAGCCAGGGATCTTCCGTCAATTGTTTCATTCCCAGAGAAACTCTTTCTTTTTCAATATCGAGATTGAGAATCTTTACCTTAATCTGATCTGCAACTGAAAAAAGTTCGGACGGATGTTTCACCCGGCCCCAGGAAATATCGGTAATATGCAGGAGTCCGTCCACTCCGCCCAGATCCACAAAAACGCCGTATTCCGTAATGTTTTTGACAATGCCTTCCACGACTTTGCCTTCGCGGATGGATTTCAAGGTTGCCGTGCGTTTGGATTCCCGCTCTGCTTCAAGCAGCGCCCGCCGCGACAGCACGATATTGCTGCGCTTGCGGTTGTATTTTAGAATTTTGAATTTAAAGGTTTTTCCGACCATATCATCCAGGTTGCGAATGGGCCGTAAATCCGCCTGGGATCCCGGCAAAAAGGCCTGGACCCCGATGTCCACCGAAAAGCCTCCCTTGACCCGGTTGACAATCACGCCCGTGACAACGCCTTCTTCATCGTAGGCGTTTTTGATCTCTTCCCACACCTTGACGGAAGCGGCTTTTTCTTTAGACAGGACAACGACTTCTTCCTCATCATCCCACCTTTCCACCATCACTTCGACCTTGTCGCCCACCTTGGCAACGATGTCGCCGTTTTCATCCATGAATTCATGGATTCGTATTTGACCTTCGGATTTGTACCCGATATCCACCGAAACGTAATCTTTATCGACTGAAATAATCCTGCCGGAAACGACTTCGCCCTCCTGAAAACGCTTGAAGCTCTCCTCGTACATATCCATGAAATTTTCCATTTCATTGGCATCAGCACGGTCTTCTTTGGTTTTCTGGTCTTCCGTTTTCCCCTCGGTTTTCAGCGCGTCGTCCTTTTCGTCAATCTCTGTACCGACTGTTTCTTCCAGGTTTGAATGTTGTGTTGTTTCGTTTTTTTTAGAATCTTCCATTAAAAAAATACCCCCTAAGCCGATTTAATCGCGGTCTGATACATCTTAAATAGCCGCATAACCATAATTATTTATCAAGCCCTCTATTAAAATGCAATGATTATTTATAAAAAATATTCACCGCCGCTTTTGAATATGGGACCTCATGGTTTCTACAACCGCTTCCACCGTCAGTTCGGTTGAGTCGATGATGATGCTGTCTGCTGCCGGTTTTAAGGGCGCATGTTGACGGGTGCTGTCATTTTTATCCCGTCGTTCGATATCCGCTTCAACCACTGCCAGACTCTGGCAGGTTTGCGGCTTGAGTTCACGGTGCCGCCGGATGGCCCGTTTTTCCAGTGAAGCATCCAGATAAAATTTCACGTCTGCATCTGGAAAAACGACGGTTCCCATATCACGGCCTTCAAAAACAGCGTTCTTCTCTCTGCCCATTTCCCGCTGCAGACCCAACAGGCATTTTCTGACAACCGGCCGCGCCGAAACCGCCGAAGCCAGCATCGTTATTTCAGGTGTACGGATCTGATCGGTAATGTCCTGATGATTCAGTAGCAGACGGACCCCCTCGTCATTTCGGCCAAACTGCAAAACCAGGGTGCTGCAAAGCTTCTCAAGGGCGCTGTCGTCCTCCGGGGCGATCCCGGCGGATTTAACCGCTAGGGCAATTCCCCGGTAAAGCGCGCCGGTATCGATGTAGCGATAGCCCAGCAAGTCCGCCAGCAGACGGCTCACCGTTGTCTTGCCGGCTCCGGCAGGACCGTCGATGGTGATGAGCAGCGGTTTCATCCCAGCACCTTTGCCAGGGCCTTTAAAAACCGGTCGTTTTCCGCCGGAAGACCGACATTAATGCGGATAAACTCAGGAAAACCGTATTCCGTCATGGAGCGAACAATCACGCCCTGCTTAAGCATGGCTTCAAAGACCGCGTCTGCATTTTGTCTGACATTGACAAGAAAAAAATTGGCCTGGCTCGGAAAATACTCGATCCCCATTTTATCCAGGCTGCTGTAAAGAAAATCGAGTCCGCTATGAATCAATTTCAGGGTTTTTTCAAAAAAGACGGTGTCGTCCAAAGCTGCCAGTGCGCCTATCTGGGCCAGGCTGTTGGCATTGAAGGGCTGGCGGACCCGGTTGAGCAGGTCGGCGACTTCCGGCGGCATGACCCCAAAACCGATTCTTAACCCGGCCAGACCGTAAGCCTTGGAAAATGTCCGCAGGGTCACCAGTTCCCGGCCGCCCTTGAGGTATTCGATGCTGCTGGCAGCCTTGACCCCGCGCACGAACTCGATATAAGCCTCGTCCACCACCACCATGAGTTCCGTCGGGAGGCTTTCGAGAAACCCCCTGAAATCCCTATCGCTGATAAAGGTTCCGGTTGGGTTGTTGGGATTACAGATGAAAATCATGCGGGTTTTCGGATTGACGCGGCTTTTCATGCCGTCTAAATCCAGGGACAGATCTTTTAAGGGAACATAAACCGGAACCGCGCCTGCGCTGCGCACCATGATTGCATACATCAGAAAAGACGGCGTGGGCAAAACGACCTCATCTCCCGGCTGCAGGAAGGCGCGTGTCAGCATACCGATGATTTCATCCGAGCCGTTTCCCAGAACCACCCGCCCGGAATCGACCCCGAATTTTTCGGAGATTTTGCGCTTCAGCTTAAACCCGCTGCCGTCCGGATAACGATGCAACTCCTTAAGGGCGCCTTGCATCGCTTTTAGCGCCGCTGGCGAGGGTCCCAGCGGATTTTCGTTGGAGGCAAGCTTGATGGAATCGGAAATGCCGTATTCGCGTTCAAGCTCTTCCAAAGGTTTGCCGGGTTTGTAGGGTGTTAAGCCTGCAATATAATCCGGCGGCGTTAATTTCAGCATATCTCTCCCTGCGTATGACTCATTCTGTCTTTAGAGCCGCCTTTTGCCCGGCATCCATGGCATCCATATTCAGCGGTATCAGCTTTTTCTTCTTTGCGAATTCTTCCTTGACGGTATTGCGCAGCACCTCAAAATCCACAATTTTACTGCGGGCCGCAAAGGCAGCCAGCGCCACGATATTCGCCGCGCGGACATTTCCCAGTTCGCTGGCGATTTCCATGGTTGGGACCTTAAGTTCGTCAATGTCCGTGCGGCCGCTGCCGACATGAATCAGCGAGCTGTTGATCAGGACAACGCCGCCGGGTTTTACCATGGGGGCAAATTTTTCCAGCGACGGTCGGTTCATGGCAATCAGATGCCCGGGGTTGCGGATAATGGGAGACCCGATGGGGCGATCACTGATCACCACCGTGCAGTAAGCGGTTCCGCCGCGCATCTCCGGACCGTAAGAGGGAATCCACCCGACCTGGAAGCCCTGTTCCATGGCAGCGTTTGCCAAAATTTTTCCGATTAACAATATGCCCTGCCCGCCGAAACCGGCAAACATTACTTCACTTTGCATTCGTTCTCCTCCAGCTATTCGGGTGTTTTATATTCGCCCAGTTTATAATAGGCCAGCAATTTGTCTTCGGTCCAGTCCAGCGCCTCGGACGGTGTCATTCCCCAGTTGGTGGGGCACGTGCTCACAATCTCCACCAGGCTGAAACAGCGGCCTTCCAGTTGATAGGTAAACGCCTGTTTAATAGCGCGCTTTGCCTTGGTGATATATTTGGGTCGAATCACCGTATGGCGCGAAATATAGGAGGGGGTCGCCAGCGTGGCCAGCAGTTCCGCTATCCGGATGGGCATGCCGGCATCTTCGACTTTGCGCCCGTAGGGGGATGTCGTGGTGCGCTGGTCCGGCATCGTGGTGGGCGCCATCTGGCCGCCGGTCATGCCGTAAACCGCGTTATTTACAAAAACGGTCGTAAACTTCTCGCCGCGGTTGGCGGCGTGGATGATTTCCGATAAGCCGATGCTCGCCAAATCGCCATCGCCCTGATAGGTGAAAACCATTAGGTCCGGCCGGACCCGCTTGATGCCGGTGGCCATGGCCGGCGCACGGCCATGGGCCGCCTCCTGGAAATCGAAGGTGAAATAATTGTAGGCCAGGACGGCGCATCCCACCGGGGCAATCCCCACCGTGCGGTCCCGGATCCCCAGTTCATCAATGACTTCGGCAATCAGCCGATGGATAGTGCCGTGAGTGCAACCCGGGCAGTAATGTGTATAGTTGTCGGAAAGCGCCTCCGGTTTTTTGTATGTTTTACCCATTGTTCTCAGCTCCTTGCATTCGTACCTGTGAAATAATTTTCTGCGCGTTTTTGGCGGAAATTTATTTCGAGAGGGTACTTATCCCGTATCTGGGGTTAAGACGATTGCTTTAACTTCGCCCGTACGACGTCCATTATTTCTTCCGGTGTGGGCACCTCGCCGCCGCATTTCCCATACCATTCCACCGGACGCTGGCCCTTGACGCTGCGGTCGACATCCTCCACCATCTGGCCCATGCTCATTTCAACGCTGATCACCACTTTACAGCTTTTCTTTGCCGCGGCTGCGTGGACTCCCTTTTCAGGAAACGGAAAAAGGGTCTGGGGCCTCAGCATGCCGACTTCAAGACCTTCGGCCTTTAAATTGTCGATGGCCGTGATGCAGACCCGGCTCATGGTGCCATAGCTCACGATCAGAGCGCTGTAATCCGTATCGGTATTGTAGTTCTCAAATCTGACATCCTCTCTCTTCATCCGGTCGTATTTTGATTTCAGCAGCAGATTGTGATTATTCAGTTCAACCGGATCCAGGTAGAGCGTTTTGACCAGATTTCGGGTGCGGCTCTTGCGGGTTCCCATGCCGCTGGTGGCCCAGGCGTCTTTATTGACGGGCGGGACGATATAATCTTCCGGAAATTCAACCGGTTCCATCATTTGACCGATCAGTCCGTCGCCTAAAAGCATGACGGGATTGCGATATTTTTCCGCCAGTATAAACGCCTGCATGACCATTTCAACGGCTTCCTGAACACTGGCCGGCGCCATGACCAGCAGATGATAATCTCCGTGGCCGCCGCCTTTGGTGGCCTGAAAATAATCCCCCTGGGCCGGCAGAATTCCCCCCAGTCCCGGACCGCAGCGCATGATATTGATCAAAACGACCGGACATTGGGCGGCCGTCATATAACTGAGCCCTTCGCTCATGAGACTGATCCCCGGGCTGGAGGACGTCGTCAGAACCCTGGCGCCGCAGGCAGACGCGCCGAAAAGCATATAAGAAACGGCCACCTCGCTCTCCCCCTGCAAAAATACCCCGCCAACCTCCGGCAGACGCTTGGAAAGATATTCGGCGACTTCATTCTGCGGGGTAATCGGATAGGCGAAATAGTTCAGGCATCCGGCCCGGATGGCTGCCTCGCTGATCGCCTCATTCCCCTTCATCAATACTTTGCCCATGGTTTCCCTCTCTTTATTTTTCCGTGGTTGATGCTTCCGCTGTTTCAGTGATGGTGATGGCCACATCCGGACACATGATACAGCAGATCGAACAGTGAATGCAATCCTCCGGCCTGGCCTGGTATGCGGGAAAATACCCTTTGGTGTTCATGTCGGATGCAATTTCCAAAACATTTTTAGGGCATACCGTGATACATAAACTGCAACCCTTGCAGCGGTCGCGATCAATTGTGTGTTGATATCCCATAACAATAAAACTCCTTTTATTCGTCCATCATAAGCTGATGGGTCGGTCCTTATGCCGGCTTCTGCGAAAATCATCCTGGAATGATGGAATCTTGGAATAATGAGATGCAAGGTAACGGGCATCTTTCCATTCTTTCAATATTCCAATATTCTATTCTTCCGGCCTCTTTATCTATTTTTTCGGAATTTGCCTTTAAACGGCATAATTCTTTACCCCCAACCGGAACGCTTTCTTCCAGGGGGGCACCAGCTGTCTTTCCAAAACCAATACCGGGCAGTTGAACCGCTCCATGTCAATTTTTGGCAGCAATCCGGTGGATACCGTAATGAATTCAAGGGGCAAACCGCTTTCTATTGCCAGCTCATTCGCAAATTCATACCCCTCATAAATAACGTCCACGGTTGTCTCATCGATCAAATTGGCATTGCCGATCAGGCCGGTGACAGGCAGCCTTGCCGCCTTTTCAATCTCCGCCTTTATTTTCAGGCAGCCTGCAATCGAATCGGTATTGGGACGGTGCGGGTTCACCACCTGGAGCAGGCTTACCTTCTGGGTCCGGAGGTGATCTGCCAGGCTTGACAGAACGGTAGCGCCGGCATCATCGCCGCCAATGTCCAGCAGGGTCAACTGCGCCGGGTTTCGAATCAATCCGGCAATCGCCGGGCTCACGATGGGCAAATCCGCCTGGAGGTATTCCTTGTCGGGAAGCACCACGTCAATCCCATGATCTTTCAGCGATGCATTGGCTTCGCGGGTGCGAAAATAGGGGTTGACCAGATCCAGGTCGGCAATGCGAACGTCCACACCGGCCCGCTTTCTGCTGACCGCCAGGTTGATTGAAACCTCCGTTTTTCCGCTGCCGTAATTGCCCACAATCCCGACAATGCCGGTCAAATTGATCTCCATAAAATTTTTCCCCGAATATAGAATACAACGCCGGAACGGTTTAAAAGCATCGTGATATTGACTAAAAACATAAATTTGTTTTGTAATTTTAATTAATTCCTGTGTCAAGCAATTTAAGGCAATTATTTTGTTACCGTGAGGATTTTCATGGTACGTTTTCAGAACTTCTTCTGGTAAGCTTACAATTCTGGTAGGATTCAAAGGGCCAAGGGCGCCAGTGAAGGAACAAGAACCGTTTTTTCACTTTTGAAATGTAAATTGATGTGTTAAACATTCTTAAACAAATAGGCTGAAGGTGACGCGAGGACACTTCAATCAAGAATCATAAATCAACCGCCTTGGATATCGTAAATGACTATCGTAAAAACCGGCCTTGAGGCCTTGATCGCATCCCCGCCGCCTTGGATGAATGGACAATGCCTGGGCCTTTTGAGCAATCCCGCCTCTGTTGACCGTAGCTTCCGACATGCCCGTGAGTTGATCGGGCAAGTTTTCCCGGGGCAGCTAAAGGCTTTGTTTGCGCCCCAGCATGGCTTCTTTGCTGAAAAACAGGACAATATGATCGAGTCTGCCGACATGGTCGATCCGGTCTCAGGCATTCCGATTTTCAGCCTTTACGGCCAAACACGCCGGCCCACGGAAAACATGTTTAAGCAGATTGATATCCTCCTGGTAGACTTGCAGGATGCCGGCACACGGGTGTATACGTTTTCAACCACCCTTTCTTACGCGATGGAGGCCGCGAAAAACTGGGGGGTAAAAGTGGTCATACTCGATCGCCCCAATCCGGTAAACGGCGTCACCCTGGAAGGAAACTGCCTGTCGCCGGATTGCGCTTCATTTGTGGGTCGATATGGGATACCCATGCGGCACGGGATGACCATGGGAGAACTGGCGCTGTTGTTCAAACAAGCTTATGGTATTGACTGCGACCTTGACATCATCCCCATGAAGGGCTGGAAAAGGGCCATGTATTTTAGGGATACCGGTCTTCCCTGGGTTGCACCGTCGCCCAATCTACCCTCGCCGGTTTCAGCCATGGTATATCCCGGACAGGTCATATGGGAAGGCACCAATGTCTCTGAAGGGCGGGGAACAACCCAGCCGTTTGAATTTTTCGGAGCCCCCTTTATCGACATTGAAAAGCTGTCGAAAGAACTTGCGGAAGCCTCAGATACCGGCGTCTTCCTGAGACCGGTGGCATTCGAACCCACCGCCAATAAATGGCAGGGCAGGTTGTGTCGCGGTTTTCAGCTTCACATAACAAATCCGGATCTGTACCGGCCGTATCGAACCACCCTCAAGTTCCTGCAGGCCATTAAACGCCTGCACGCCAACGAATTTCAGTGGAAGCCGCCACCCTATGAATATGAATTCGAAAGACTGCCCATCGATTTAATTATCGGCAACCGGATGATTCGGCAGCGCATCGAAAATTTCGAAGATATTGATGCCATCGAAAAATCGTGGGAGAATGAGCTGCTGGCATTTGAGAAAATGAGTAGATCCTGCTATCTGTACCATTAAATTATTATCGTAAGGGGAAAACCGCTTGGAGCAGACGATACCTTCCTGGAAACGCATGCGTTTTAAAACCAACAAGGTCTGGTTGGCAACGGATTCCGAGGGAAATCCTATTATTAAAAATAACAAGGTTTTGATTAAATACCAGCTGGATCAGGATCATGAGTACTGGGTCCATTCCGGGGGGGTTGTTCCGATTGAATCCGAACCATCTCCCAAGAAGAATCCATCCGGAAAGGTTTCAACCGGGGGGCAGCCGAAAATAAAAGTTACAAAAAACAAATCCCTGGAAGATTACGCGTCGGCTATCGAAAAAGATGTTGTCTGTCTATTTACAGATGGGGCTTCCTCCGGCAACCCCGGTCCATCCGGAATCGGAGTTGTCATGCGTTATGGAACCCACACAAAGGAAATATCCAAACCGATCGGAATAGCGACCAATAACATCGCCGAACTTGAAGCCATTAGAATCGGCCTGTTGGAAATCAAAAAGACCGATCTGCCTGTACGAATTTTTACGGACAGCAGCTACGCCCAAGGCGTCTTGGTGCGTGGTTGGAAGGCAAAGAAAAACCAGAATCTGATCAAATCCATTCAGGAGCTGATTGCGGCATTTAGTGATATCAAGCTTATAAAAGTTAAAGGACACAGCGGTGTGATCGAAAATGAGCGGGCGGACTTTCTGGCAACTACTGCTTTGCGCAGTAATAATGAATTCTAAAACGCATAAGAGCCCTATATGCCAAACATACAGGGCCCTTATTTACGGATAGAATCTTTTGGATTATGCTTTTTCGCTTTTTAAAGCGTCAATTTCTTGCTTGAGATCGTCGATTTCTTTTTTGTATTTTTCAACATCTTCAGCCTGAGCCGTGCTGTCCACAGAGACATCCTCTTTTTTCCAATTATCTTTCAGTTCGTCCAATCCCAGGTAAACCGCCAGGCCGCCCCCCAACAGAAGCATTGCGGGGATAGCGCCGGCTAAAATCTGTAAAAACTCTTTAAACCACACCGAAAGGCAAATGATGCCCAAAACTGCTGCTATCGCCCCACCAATTAATGTCTTCATAAAAAACATCCTCCTTTATCTCTATTTTGGTTTGTGCCTAAAAAGATGTTCCCAAAAGGCAGCAAATTGAAAAACAGCACGAGCGGAGCAAACCAATCCGATCCTTGCGTGCTTCTTGATTATCTCTAATTAAACAGCTAACATAACAAATACTGGAACGCAAGATTATTTTTCAAACACCCGGTTATCCATAATTAGCCGCAATACAAATAAAGATTGAACTGAATTTTTATTTTTGTTAGTTTGATCAATTGCTGTAAATTAGCCATAATCCATATTGACACGAAACCTGATTTTTGCACGAACCGGAGGCTTTCATCCCCAGGACATTTAAGGGGTGAAGCCATTTTCCTGCAAGTCCAGGTGAAACAATCGCATCGGAAATGTTTAAAAAAATTAAAAAAAATTTTAGAAACGGACTGACAACCTATCTCCAGGGGACATACAATCATTATTTGTGCTATCTCCCGCAGAAAATCGGCGCTTTTTCTTTTTACATTTTGAAGCTTTTTTATTCCGGGATAACGCTGGACGACACCCAGATCCCGACCCTGAAAAAAATAGAAGAAGACGCCATTGTCGTATATGTGATCCGAAACAAAAGTCTTTTTGAGTTTCTGTTTTACTTTGTCCGATATCAGCTTTTAAAGTTACCGTTTCCCCAAATCGGTTTTGATTACCGGGTGATTTTGTGGCAGCCGGTCTCTCGGCTGTTAAAAATTCTACTGGCCCACCTCGACAATTTTCTTGTCCATAGAAACAGGCTGAACCCTTATCAAAATGATTATTTCCGCAAGGAACTTTTAAGGGGGCGCTCCGCTTTGCTCTCGCTCATCGAGGAAAAAGGGTTTTATCGCCGATTTGTAAAAAAAGAAACCGACCCCCTTCAATTTCTGATCAGGATGCAGCAAACCACCAACCGGCCGATCCTGCTGGTGCCGCAGTTGATGTTTTTCAGTAAAAACCCGCAGCGGACGATTTTAAGCCTTACCGATGTGCTTTTCGGAACGGAAACGAATCCGGGCAGAATTCGAAGGCTCATTACCCTGTTTAAAGATCCCGGCAATGTGTTTGTGGAAATTTCCGAACCGATCAACATCAAAACATTTATATCCAGTCCGGAAAATACGGATCGCACCATTGAACATCAGACCCTGGTACTTCGCCGAAACTTACTGCTCCAGATCAACCGCCACCGCCAGATCATAACCGGACCGGTTTTAAAGTCGCGCATTGAATTTAAAGAAAATATCCTGACGAATGAAAGCCTTCAACAGTACATGGCGCAATATTCTGAAAAAAGGAAGGTTCCGATTCATCAGGTCCAAAAGGAAGCTGAAGATTGTATCGACGAAATTGCGGCCGCATACAGCCCGGCCATTATCAGGTTTGCCGCCTCCCTGGTGGGATGGATCACCAACACCATGTTTGAAGGGGTTTCGGTTGACAAGGACGAACTCAACCGGCTCAAAAGCATGTACCAGAAGGGCCCGCTAATCCTGATTCCCTGCCATAAAAGTCATATCGATTATCTGATTCTCTCCTATGTCATGTATCTCAACAATATGCCCTGCCCCCATGTAGCCGCCGGTAAAAACCTCTCTTTCTGGCCGATCGGCCCTTTTTTCAGGGGCGGCGGCGCATTTTTTATCAGAAGAACCTTTGGGGGGGCGGTCCTGTATTCAAAGGTTTTTGCGGAATATATCAAAAAACTTCTTGAAGAAGGTTTTAATATTGAACTGTTCATCGAGGGCGGTCGCAGCCGGACCGGCAAATTGATCATGCCAAAACTCGGGTTGCTCTCGATCCTGCTGGATGCATATAAAAACGGGGCCTGCCAGGATATGGTTTTTGTCCCGATCTACATCGGTTATGATCGGGTGCTGGAGGAAGGCTCCTATTTGGACGAAATCGAAGGCGGCCAGAAAAAACCGGAAAGTTTTTCCCAGGTCATTCAGGCCAGGAAGTTTTTAAAGACGCGTTATGGCAGAATCTATATCAAATTTCACGAACCCATTTCCATCAAAGAACGCCTGGAACAGAACAACACATCGATTGCCGCATTACAGCCGAAAGAGCTAAATACGCTCTGCCGCTACCTGGGATTCAGGATTATCAATTCCATCAATAAAGTGACGGTGGTCACCCCCCACGCCCTGACCGCCAGTGCGATTTTAAACTGTTCCCGCAAACGGATTACTTTCAAGCACATGATGTTTCATATTGAAACCCTCATGGCGCATTTAAACGCTCAAAAAGCTCTCCTGGCTGACACGCTCCTGGTGGATCCGGCCCGCGCCGTCGATCAGGTGTTGGAGAGTTACGTTCAACAAAAACTGATTGACCGGATTGAACTGAACAGACAAAGCGTGTCGGGTGAAACCATCTTGATGCTCCAGATTAATAAAAGGGCCCAGCTGGAATACTATAAAAACAACTGTATCTCTTTTTTTATTCCGGCGGCCTATACCGCATTGGCCATTATCGCAAAAGAAGCGTTTCAGTTTTCAGCCGTGGACCTTTATGCTGACTATAATTTTCTGCGGGATTTTTTTCAAAATGAATTTGCATACGACGTCGACCACCCTCCCGAATATGTCATCCGTAAAACCTTAAAGGCCTTTATCGACGACGCTATTCTGGTGCCGCATCCCACCCTGCCGGACACTTACAATGTCACATCGATAGGTCTCCGAAAGTTGAAATTTTTTGCGCACTTTTTAAAAACCTATTTTGAATCCTACTGGATTGTCCTGAATTATTTCCGACGTTACCAGGCCAATGCCAACAGCCCCAAGGAACGGATCAAAAAAATCCAGTCGCGCGGGTTACGGATGTACAAAAGAGAGGAGATAACCCTCAAAGAGGCGCTCTCAAAGGTCAACTACGACAATGCCATAAATTATTTCATCGCCCATAATGTCAAAGGTTCCGCCAGCACAAAAAAAATAAGCCACTATGAACAAAACATCCAGCGATTCCTGGGGTACCTGTCTTTTTAGCATGCCGGCCGGAACGGCAACCATTCGTGGCGTCGTTCGAACCCATTGGACATTTGACGCATGAAAGCATTGATCCTGGCTGCCGGCTTCGGCACACGGCTGCAACCCTATACGAATATTACCCCCAAGTGTTTATTTCCCATAGACGGCCGTCCGCTGTTGGACTTCATCATCTGTAATTTGCATAAAGCCGGCTGCCGGGAGATTATCGTCAACACCCACCATTTGCCCCAAAAGATTGAAACCTTCATTGCCTCGCAGAATTATCGGATTCCGGTATCCACCCGCTACGAATCCCAAATCCTGGGAACCGGCGGCGCCATTAAAAATGCCGCTGATTTCTGGGACGACAACCCCTTTATGGTCATCAACAGCGATATCTTTACGGACATCTCCCTAAAGGCCGTCTATGAGTTACATTTGCAGCATCCCTATCCGGCCACGCTGGTGCTTTGCGACGATCCGGAGTTCAATACGGTTCAGGTCGACCCGGACGGTTTTGTGATTGCGTTTGAAAATTCGAGGGGCATATCGTCGCCGCAAAAGAACAGTCCCCTCACCTTTACCGGCATCCAGGTCCTTGACCCCGAAGTGCTCGCTCTCATTCCGGACAACTGTTTTTCAGGCAGCATCGATATGTATAAAAAACTGTTGTCCTCCCACCGAAAATTGAAAGCCTTTCTTGCGCCGGCCCAGTCCTGGAAGGATATCGGCACCCCGGAGCGATACCGGCAGACCGTTCTCTCCCGAATGGCCCCCCGGGCCTTTCAACGCGCCTTTGGAAAGAACAATTCCCACCCGGTTGATTATTCCCCCTTGGCAGGCGACGGTTCAGACCGGAAATGGTATCGAGTGTCCGCCGGCCCCCGCACCCTGATACTGGCCGATCACGGCATCCGAAAACAGGATGCGCCATCCGAGGTGGATGCCTTTGTTATCATCGGCCGGCATTTGTTCGAAAGCGGGATTCCCGTACCTGAAATTTTTCTGTCCGACGCCTTCAGCGGTCTGGTCTTTCTGGAAGATCTCGGCGACGTCAGCCTGCAGAGCGTCGTCCGCAGCCTGCACGACAGCGATGCGATCTGCGACTGTTACCAGGCGGTCATCGATATCCTGGTAAAGCTGTCGATTAAAGGCGCCGTCGGCTTTGATCCCGGATGGACGTATCAGACTTCGGACTACAACCGCACCCTGATTCTTGAAAAAGAGTGCCGCTACTTTGTGGACACTTTTTTAAACGGTTATCTGAACCGCAGCGTATCTTTTACGGATTTGGCAGATGAATTCTCAGCCCTGGCCGACAACGCCCTGCAGTATGCCGTCACCGGGTTGATGCACCGGGACCTGCAATCCCGCAACATCATGGTGAAAAACAATCGGTATTATCTGATTGATTTTCAGGGTGGCCGCTTCGGACCGGTTCAGTACGATCTGGCCTCCCTGATGATCGATCCTTACGTAGATCTCCCGCGCTCGATCCAGGACAAACTTCTGAGCTACTGCTTCGAGCAGATAACGGCGGGCAGCGGGATTTCGCGGGACGCATTTTATAAAGGTTACCGCTATTGCACCCTTACCCGGAATCTTCAGATGCTGGGCGCATTCGGATACCTGAGCCGGCAAAAGGGCAAAACCTATTTTGAGGCTTTCATCCCGCCGGCCGTACAAACGTTAAAGCATACTCTCAGTATGGTTCCGGAAGAATTTCCGCTGCTGCGAAAAATCGTGGAGAACATCTAAAGCAACCGTGAACCGGACGACATGCACGATGTCAGTTGTTATTTGTCCGTGGTCCGTTGATAAATCGGAGGAGGCCGTCGCTGCCCATTGACATTGACTGAGGTTTTGAGGCTGTCCGTCACGCATCCGGATGAATTCAGTCTTCAGCCTGGGCGGTTCGAAGAATCCAAATTGTATTTTATCACAATTCGAGTTATTGTAATTGTATTTAAAGGAGAAACATCATGCCCTCAATTAAAGTGATGGTAAACGGGATCCCCGGTAATGTGGCCCAGGTAGTAGCCGGCCATGTCCTCAACGATAAAAGGTTTCAACTGGTGGCCCATTCGCTCACCGGTCCTGAAATAACCGCCGACGAACAGGCTGTCGCTGAAACCACCGTCGGCCTGATCCGGCCGGACGCCCGTGATGAAGCAATCGAGTCGATTAAAGCATCGGAAGGCAATTTCATTTCAGTGGATTTCACGCATCCGTCCGCTGTTTTCGCCAACGCCGAGTTTTACTGCCGCCACGGGCTCCCCTTTGTAATGGGCACCACCGGGGGGGATTACAACCGTCTCGAAAAACTTGTTGTTGCGTCAACCGTTTCCGCTGTCATCGCACCCAATATGGCCAAGCAGATTGTCGGGTTTCAGGCCATGATGGAATATGCCGCCACCAACTTTGCGGGGCTCTTTGAAGGATATACGCTCCAAATCCGGGAAAGCCACCAACAGGGAAAGGCCGACACCAGCGGCACCGCCAAAGCGATGGTGCGGTATTTCAACGCCCTGGGCACGCCTTTTTCCGAAGACCGCATCATTAAGGAACGCGACCCAAAAACCCAGCAAGAACAATGGGGAATCCCGCAGGAATATATCGGCGGCCACGCCTGGCACACCTATACCCTCGACTCGCTGGATAAAACCGTCCGCTTTCAGTTCAGCCACAATGTCAACGGCCGGGAGATTTATGCTTTTGGTACCCTGGATGCGGTGGCCTTTCTGTATCAAAAGTTATCGGCGGACAGCCGGGGGAAAGTTTATAGCATGATCGATGTGTTGAAAAAATCGGATTGATTCGTCTTGGTTACTGCAAAGGAAACCCTTGTCAAGATCAAATATATTGTGTAAACAGTAATATACAGATACAAGCACAATTCTTTTAGATTAAAAATATTGAAACGAACAAATTGCCCGGTCAAGGATCTTTCTGGTTATTGCAGATATCCGGAAAACTCTAAAATTACATATTATGCATGACTTTAGCGAGATGTGAAATATGAAAATCGAAATCGACTCCTTGAGTTATGATGAGCTTGTCGA
Source organism: Desulfobacterales bacterium (assembly GCA_029211065.1). Lineage (NCBI taxonomy): Bacteria > Pseudomonadati > Thermodesulfobacteriota > Desulfobacteria > Desulfobacterales > Desulfobacterales bacterium. The sequence goes on along the minus strand of JARGFK010000046.1, from coordinate 7,596 downwards.
ATTGAATCTCAAGATAATTGAAAGGCTTAAGTTCTTAGATGCGATGCATGCCCATAAAGAAATGATGCAATTCAGTCCCGGCGATCAAGTTTGTTTTGAACTCCCCGGCCGAGGCAAACAATCCGGCACGTTGGTTAAATTCAACAAAAAAACGGTTACTGTAATTACCGAATCAAGGCAAAAATGGAATGTTTCACCTCATTTGCTTGGCAAAATCAAAGCGGTAACAAGGAATGGAAATGGACACGCTAAAATAATTGATTTTCATAAAAAGTGATTTCTTCATCTGTTTTCAGTTCAGGCCCGTTTCCTTGACCGATTGATAAATCAAAACGACCACAAACAATTGAATGACGACCTGCCAGGCACTCGGTTTGTATGGAAGATAACTTTATCGATTCAAACCGTAAAAGAAATATAATGTCCGGTTTTCGACTCATTTTACAGCCCCATAAAATGCATATGAACATGTCCTGACATGAACAGAACCCCCGAACAAAAAGCAAGAGACAACATCGACAAAATGCTTGAACGGTCGGGCTGGGCAGTCGTTGACAAGAATGCAATCAACTGGAGCCTCGGTCCGGGGTTAGCGGTTCGGGAATATCAGACCGATGCAGGTCCCGCCGATTACGTCCTGTTTGTGGATCGTGAACCCATCGGTGTGATTGAAGCCAAAAAAGAAGCGGAAGGCCACCGCCTGAGCGTTAATGAACAGCAGGCTGAGTTTTATGCCCAGAGCAAATTGAAATGGTTTGCAGACAACCGGTCCCTACCCTTTGTTTATGAAAGCACCGGCATATTGACACGTTATACCGATCTGCGGGACCCCAAACCCCGCGCAAGGCCGGTCTTTTCATTTCACCACCCCAAAACATTATAAGAAAGCTTTTCAAGTACTGCCGCCATTACACCGGGGGTAAAGACCCTAAACTGATCGAGGAAGATATTTTCAAGTGCATCGTTCCGCTTGCCTCGGAAGCTACCGCGCAAGTCACCGCACAAGATACCGTGCAAGTTACCCCCCAAGCTACCCCCCAAGCTGAAAGGGTGGTGCAAATACGTAAATTTTGTCAAACACCACGAAGCAGCAAGGAAATACAGGCCCATATAAAAATAACTGATAATAAATATTTTAGGAAATTTATACTTCGACCTTTACTGGAAGAAAACGTTCTTAAACCAACTATTCCGGATAAACCCTCAAGCCCGAACCAGAAGTACTATTCAGTCAAAGAGAAAAAATAAAATGAACGACACTGCAAGCATTGTTTCAAAAGTCTGGAGTTTCTGCCATACCCTGCGGGATGACGGCGTCAGTTACGGCGATTACCTGGAGCAGCTCACCTACCTGCTGTTTCTCAAGATGGCCGATGAATACGGTAAAATTTATAAAAAGGACGTCGGCATTCCGTCTGAATATACGTGGGACAGTCTGAAAAACAGAAAGGGAGCGGATCTTGAATCCCATTACATCAAGCTGCTCAGGGCGCTGGGACAGCAGAAAGGGATGATCGGCCAGATTTTCGTTAAATCCCAGAACCAGATCCAGGACCCGGCCAAGCTTTTTAAGATCATCCACATGATCGATGCGGAAAACTGGGTCATGATGGGCGCGGACGTCAAGGGGGATATCTACGAGGGCCTGCTTGAAAAAAACGCCGAAGACGTGAAAAGCGGCGCCGGTCAGTATTTTACGCCGCGAGCGCTGATCCGGGCCATGGTGGAATGCATCCGGCCCGAACCCAGTAAAACCATTGCCGATCCGGCCTGCGGCACCGGCGGTTTTTTCCTGGCGGCCTATGACTTTTTAATCAGTCATTCCAACCTGGACAAGGGCCAGAAATTCTTTTTGAAGAATCAAACCTTTTACGGCAACGAAATCGTGGCCAATGCCCGCCGCCTGGCCTTGATGAACATGTTTCTGCACAATATCGGCGAAATTACCGGTGAATCCGCCATTTCACCCAATGATTCCCTGATAGCCGATACCGGCGACCGGTACGACTATGTCCTGACCAATCCACCCTTCGGCAAGAAAAGCAGCATCACGATCACCAACGGCGAGGGCAAACAGGAAAAGGAGGATCTGCGATACAACCGGCAGGATTTCTGGGCCACCACTTCCAACAAGCAGCTCAATTTTGTCCAGCATGTCCGCACCATGCTCAAAACCACCGGGCAAGCGGCCGTGGTCGTTCCGGACAATGTGCTGTTTGAAGGGGGCGCCGGTGAAACGGTTCGACAAAAGCTTCTTCAAAATACCGATCTTCACACCATTCTCAGGCTGCCCACCGGCATATTTTACGCCCAGGGGGTCAAGGCCAATGTGATCTTTTTCGAAAACAAACCTGCCGCCAAGCACCCCTGGACCAAGGAGATCTGGTTTTATGACTTCAGGACAAACATTCATTTTACCAAAAAGAAAAACCAGATGACCTATGACGAACTGAAGGATTTCATCGCCTGCTACAACCCGCAAAACAGGCACACGCGCAGCGAAACCTGGGCGGAAGACAACCCCGACGGCAGGTGGCGCAAATTTTCCTATGATGAGATCATTGCCCGCGACAAGACCAGCCTGGACATCTTCTGGATCAGAGACAAAAGCCTGGCCGATCTCGATAACCTCCCCGACCCGGACGTGCTGGCTGAAGAAATCATTGAAAACCTTGAGGCCGGTGTTGAGAGTTTCAAGCAAATCATGGAGTCGCTCAATGGACGATAAAGGGGAATTGGGGTCGGTCAGACTTTTTATGCCGCCAGCAAAAAACGGTTGATATAACTATTTTATTTCCTTTAACTGGTTCTGCAGTCCGCCGATCCGGCTTTCCAGTGCTTTAAACTGATCCTGCCGATGGGTGATATTTTCTTTTTCAGCACGGACAAACCGGCTGTAAGGCGCCACCCCGTCCTCGATGCGCTGAACACCCCGGCGCATTTCATGTTCGAACTGCTCTGTAAGACCGGTCATCAGTTGCCCCATCAAATCCGCCAGCTTTTGCGACAGCTGTTTCTTGGCCTTCTGCCGGCGTGTCGGTAAAATCAGGAGTCCCAGCGTCACCGCCGCCAGACCCGCCAATATGCCGGTGACATCCGCCCAGGCTGTGTGCACCAGCACGGCAATGGCCGCCCCCATACCGGCCCCCCCGAACCCCACCAGGCCGGTATTTACCACCGCCTCCCGGGCCGATGCGGCCAGCTTGGCCGACTCATTTTCTTTGCTGTAACCGGCGACTGTCTGACGGGTGGCGAGCCCGATGGAATCCACCAGGCGCTTGCGATCATATGCCAGCGTTCCCTCTTTAGGGCCGGCCTGTCCCACAACCCTGCCGGCATACTGCTGCCGTCTGTGTTCCAGATGTTCGGCCACGGATGTCCACTGGCGCAAGTCCTGCTCCACCAGCCAGTCAATCAGTTCACTGACACGCGACTCGATCTTTTGCGGGGTATCCGCCACAACCTCTTTTTCAAAGGCAAGCTGTATTTTGGCACTGCGAATCAGGTCGGCAATGCGGCCCAGTCGGATCATCTCATCAAAAAAATCATTACCGCGCCGTTCCATCTCAAGCAAAAGCGTATCGATTTCACCCAGGCGGGCCTTGAAATTGCGCTGCATATCATCGCGGTAGACCGCCATTTGCCGGTCGATATCATCCAGAATAATGATGTCTTCGGAAAGGGCCTCCAGATCCTGGCGACAGCCGTCGATCTGCTGCCTTACCAGCTTTTGACCGACCCCCAGCGGATTGAGCAGCTTGAGGCGAAAACGGTTGACGTCTTCCAGCGTCTGGAGAATATATGCCTCCAGGGCCTCAAACCCGCTCGGCACCTTCATGTCCTTGGCGCCTGTTTTGGCCTGGAGGGCTTTTCGCGATGACACTGAAAAAATGACAGGGATTTCATTGATCAGACGGTTGGCGGCAGCCTCTACAAAAGCAGCAACCTTTTCAGCCTCTTCGGGCGTCAGGATATCTATCTTATTGATAATCAGAACGATTTTCTTGCCCCAGGACTTGATCTTTTCCAGAAAAGCCCGCTCGCTTTCGGTAAAGGGGCGGTCTGCCGATGTAATAAACAAGACCAGGTCGCTGCGGGGCACGAATTCAGTGGTTAATATTTCATGTTCCCGCTGAATGGCGTTGGTACCGGGCGTGTCCACGATATTCGTATGCTGCAGCAGCGGAATCGGCGCTGTCTGAATCCATACGCCCCGCTCCCCCGGACGGCTGTCAAGGACTTCGCCATATTTCAACAGGTGGATCTTGCTGGTGGTGGGGGTTACCCCTTCGGCTTGAATTTTTTGACCCAGGAGGGCATTGACAAACGCGCTTTTACCCGAATTGAACTCCCCGGCCACCACGAGCAGAAAAAGCTCATCCAACTGGGAGATTGAATCCGTCAGCGCCGTTCGGTCAGCTTCCCCGGCCTTGGCACGGCCCAGGGTCTCCCGCAGGTCGCCCAGCACATTGCGGGTATCTTTCAAAAGCGCTTCTTTTTTATTATCCAGGATCATTATTTCACCCCGATGCGGTCCATATTAAATTACAGCCTTTACCTGTGTTTATCCTGCCGGGAGTTTAGAAAATGCGTCATACGGTGTCAAGAGCGAAAAAGGCCGGAAGAAAACAACACGCGGCCCATATCTCTTGATGCGGTTGATTTTTTGCAGCAGATGGAATAAACCATCATTTATAAAATCAATTGCTGCCGTTGTTGCCGATATCAATGAGAAAACTGCCGCGGTGTGAAACATCTGCAAGGGAGTCACTCCATATGACGGAATTTCAACTGTTTCATGACATCGTCACTGACCCGTTCGACTATGCCCGCAACTGGAAAGAAGCGAATCGCCGTAAGATCGTCGGACACTTCTGCTCCTATACCCCCGAGGAAATCATCCATGCGGCCGGCGCCCTGCCCTTTCGTATTTTCGGGTCGGGCGAAGCCATTTCCCGTTCGGATGAACATTTGCAGGCCTACAGTTGCAGTTTCGTCCGCAGCGCCTTGGCCGACGCCCTTTCAGGCAAGCTGGCGTTTTTAGACGGAACGGTCTTTCCGCATACTTGTGACACGATCCAGCGGCTTTCCGATATCTGGCGTATCAATTTAACCTTTGGATTTCACTCGGATATCGGGCTGCCGGTGAAGCTCGATACCGCCAGCGCCAGGGAATACCTGAAAAGCGTCTTTAAAAAATTTAAAAATGAACTGTCCGGCCATCTGGACTGCACCATCACAACCGACGATCTTCAAAGGGCTGCCGGTCTATACAACCGGATGCGCAGCGATATGAAACAGATGTTTGATCTCCGGCGCGAAAATCCCTCGCTGATCAGCAGCAACGACCTCCAGGCGCTCGTAAAAGCATCCATGATCATGGACCGTGAGGTTTTTTCAGAAAAACTATCGGCCATCCTCAGGGATTTAAGCGCAATAAAGCCCCAACCGTCTCAGTCCCTGAAACGGCTGGTCCTCAGCGGCGGCATGTGCAACATACCGTCTGTTCATTCCCTCATTGAAGACTGCGGCGCCGCGATCGTTTGGGACGACAGTTGCAGCGGCGCCCGCTATTTTGAGGGCTCCATCGCTCCGCACGGCGATATCATCGAATCCATCGCCGAGCGCTATATGGATAAAATAGAATGCCCGGCAAAGCACACCGACCTGTTTCGACGGGGCGAAGCCCTTGTGAACATCGCGAAAAACAATAAGGCGGACGGGGTCATTTTTCTATTTTTAAAATTCTGCGACCCCCATGCCTTTGATTATCCCTATGTTAAGGAGCTGCTGGTTAAGGAGGGAATTGCAAGCATGCTGCTTGAAATTGAAGCGCCACTGCCTTCCGAGGAGCAGTTGAAAACAAGATGCCAGGCATTTTTGGAAACATTATAGTCTAAAATAATGAAATGGGGGAAGACCATGAGCAATGAACCCAAGCCTGCTGATCCTGAAAAGGAAAAACGAAAAATCAAATCCGTCGGCAAGATGAAAGAAATCATGACAGGCTATTATATCGAGGCCAAAACAGCCGAACAGACCGGCAAAAAAGTCGCCTGGATCACCAGCGGCGGACCGGTTGAGCCACTGATTGCCATGGATGTCATCCCTGTCTACCCTGAAAACCACGGCGCCATGATCGGCGCGTCTAAAATGGGATCGGACTTGTGTGAAAAAGCCGAATCCATGGGATACGCCAGAGATCTGTGTTCTTATGCCCGGGCCGATATCGCCTGTGCGCCCATTAACGGAGGCCCCATCGGCGGACTGCCCAAACCGGACATGCTGGTGTGCTGCAATAATATCTGCGGAACGGTCTTAAAATGGTACCAGGTACAGGCCCGTCATTTCGGAGTGCCGCTTTTTATTTTTGACACGCCGTTCTGTCATACGGAATTTTCAGCCGAAGCTCGGCGCTATGTGCGCCGCCAGGTGGATGAGTACATCGAATTTCTTGAAGGCGTCTGCGCCAGTAAAATGGACGTCGACCGCATGCATCAGGTCGGCCGCCTGTCCCTGGAAGGACAGCGCCTGTGGCAGGCGGTTCTGGACACCACCATGCACAAACCTGCGCCCATGAGCGCCTTTGACGCTTTTTTTCATCTGGCCCTGATCGTCACCCTGCGGGGCACCCAGACGGTTGTGGATTACTACACGGCGCTGCTGGCGGAAATGAAAACAAGAATTGAAAACCGTATCAGCGCAGTCCCCAAAGAAACCTACCGATTATTATGGGATAACCTGCCGATCTGGTACCGCACCCGCTGGCTGTCGGAAAAATTCGCCGCCCATGAAGCCTGCCTGGTGGCCGACACCTACACGTCGGCCTGGTGCGGCACGATGAAATATCTTGACGAAGCCGACTTTTTAGGAACCATGGCCGAAGCCTACTCCCGCATCTATCTGAATATCGGTGTGGATGAAATGGCCCGGGATGTCATCGCCATGATCGACAAGTACGCTGCCGACGGGGTGGTCATGCATTCCAACCGAAGCTGCAAGCCCTATTCATTCGGCCAGTACGATATTAAAAAAATCATCCAGCGGGAGCGGGACGTGCCGGTTTTACTGATCGAGGCCGACATGGTGGATGAACGCAGCTTCGCTGAAAGCCAGGTTGATACCCGCATCGACGCTTTTATGGAAGTGCTGGAGAATCGAAAATGAAGCTCCCCGCAGCCCCGATAAACCGGGATCTTCGACAAGCTGCAGGGTATCAAAGCGGAATTGCGCCGAAGCCTTAACTCGCCTACGCTCAGTTGAGTTTCGGCGCGGTTCACCTCGCCTTTCATCCCTGCTGCAAGCAGCAGGGTATTCAGGCAAAGGCGAATAAAAGGAAGGTTGAATCAGATGATTACCGTCGGCATTGATGTCGGGTCCATTACCACCAAGGCGGTGGTTATCAGAGACGGAAAAATAATTTCGGAAAAGATAACGGCAACCGGCTATCAGGCCCAGGCCGCCGCAGAAACTGTCTTTACAGATGTCCTTGGCGAGGCAGGACTGCAGACTGCCGATGTCGACACAGTTGTGGCAACCGGCTACGGCCGCAACAGGGTTTCCTTTGCGGGACGGGTCGTCACTGAAATTTCATGC
>JARGFK010000045.1 GCA_029211065.1 Desulfobacterales bacterium | reverse complement strand
AAACTTGAAGGGGTTGTCGCTGCAAGGGTTGTCAATAAGTCGCCATTATGGATGGGAAAGAACTGTGGAGCAGACTTTTCGATTTATCCGGCAGTTTGGTTGAAGCGATCTGATGTGGGTTGAAAGGCTCCCGTTAACCGATCCCCTGCGAAACAGTATGTTCCTACCAAAAAATTCTTATCTTTGGTAAGGGCTTTTCGTTTTATTTGGCCCATCATTTTAATCTGAATTCGGCGGTATTTTTTTGTGCAGCCGAATCGTTTTGGTGAGACTTTTCAAGGAACGAAAGGCCCTTCTAATTTCGTCAAAATCTTTCATGTGACGCAGGGTCTGGAAAACAAACCCGGGCCTGAAATAAAACGCTTTATATGCTCTGGCAAGTATAGGCTCGAGCTCTTTTCTTTCCATATCCAGTGTCTTGACAACCGGGCCGTAGGTCATGTCAAACTCTTTGAAACTCTCTGCAAGCAAAAGGTTGTTCTTTTTTGCATATTCATAAAGAGAAGTTCCCGGATAACACATGTTGATGGAAAACTGTACTTGATCGGGGGATAGTTTTTTTGCAAAATCAAGCGTCTCTTCAATGGTTTTTCTCGAGTCATAGGGAAAGCCGAACATAAACCCGCCCAGCGCTTGAATCCCATGCTTTTTGACCAATTTAAACCCTTTCTCAATCTGCCCTAGCGTCAACCCCTTTTTTATTTTATCAAGCACATCCTGGGACCCGCTTTCTACGCCAAGCCGAATCATCTTGCAACCGGACTGTTTCATCTCTGCAAGCATTTCATCATCAACATTGTCTGCACGGCCATTGCAGGTCCAGATGAGTTTGATGTTCTCCCGCCGCAGTCTCTGACAAAATTCAATCACCCGCTGCTTATTGGTTGTAAACGTGCCGTCGTCGATATTGATTTCTTTGAGCCCATAACGGTCGATCAGCTCATGAATTTCTGACAGGACATTGTCCAGACTTCTAAAGCGCTGCTTGTGGCCATACATGCTCTGTGGCCAGAGGCAGAACGTACAATGGTACGGACAGCCGCGGGAAGTCATCATGTTCATAAACGGCCGGCGCGAGTACCATGCTTCCAGATACCACCGCCAGGGAATGGTTTCCCGATCCGGGAAGGGAATCCAGTCTAAATCATCCGCCGGCCGACCATCACCGTTATCGATTATTTCCGAGCCGTTTCGGTAAGTAATGCCGTCGATTTCCTTTAAATTGTCCAGGTTTGAAACCACCGAAGCGATTTTGGTGTCAAATTCGTGCCGGACAACCACATCGATTGCGTCACAATCCGCTATTACTTCTTTGTGAAAATAGGTGGCATGGGGGCCGCCGACGATTATCCTGGCGCTCGTTGCCGCTTTCAACGCAGTCAGGCTCTCGTAATCGGCCAGGATGGAGGGGGTCGTCGTCTCCATAAAAATAGCGTCCGGTTTTATCGATTGAGAAAGTTCAAGTGTTTTACTCATATCCAAATCCTGTATGACAGAATCGATATAAGCCACACGGTGACCGGCATCTTTTAACTGGGCGGCGCTGTATGCAAGGAAGATGGGATATTGCAGGTACTTGTCGCTTCGTTGTTTGATAATTCTGTTCTGAGATCTTGTCCCGTAACCTTTTCCGGGCCAGGGGGGATTAATGATCAAGACTTGCATAATATTCCTTGTTCAGTCGGGCAGACAAAAGTCCAAGAATTTGTGCCAGGTAGCCGCTGCACAGCAATAAGAAAATCAGCGGGAATTTATAATCAAGACAGTTGTGTCTGATGATATTTACAGTAGACCAGATCCTTAATGATAAAAACCCTTTTTTACGAACAACTTTTTTTGCAAAAATATAACTGCTGATACCTCTTTTGTACTGCCATTTTAAAAAGCCTTGCAAAGAATCCCGTGCGGGGTGGTAGGCGATAACGTCTTTACAGTATTTTATTTTGTGGCCGGACTGATCCAACCGGTAGGCCAGCAGGCTGTCCTCGCCACCGGGGTAGGGGAAAGATTCGTCAAATCCGCCGATGCGATCAAACGTATCTTTTACTACAGCACAGTTGCAGGTGCTCAAGCTTTTGGTGAACCCTTTATTATCTACTTTCCAGATTTTGTCAAAACCGACGCTTCCTCCAGCGGGAAATCCGAGTGCTGAAATGGAATTTCCGAGCGTTGAAGACGGCAATAAAACCAGTTTTCCCATGAGTGCCTGAAAATCATTGCCGCTGAAATGCCGGTTTATGTTGGCAAGCCAATCGGGGCTTATCCTGCAGTCACTGTCCGTAAAGGCGATGATCTCTCCGGAGGCCTTTCTGGCTCCCAGGTTGCGGCAATAGGCAGGGCCATGATTTCCCTGCAAGCGAATGAGTTTACATTGGGCTGAATTTGCTATTCTTGCCGTGGTATCTGTAGAGCCATCGTCTACAATAATCAGTTCAAAATTTTTATATATCTGATTGGATATCGATTCCAGCAATCCTGGCAATGTTTGTTGAGCATTGAACGCAGGGACAACGATCGATATCTTCATTTAATCGAATAACTCCCGATTTTGCCAGGGTGTCAGTCAAAAAAGAATCCAGCTTTTAATTGAATATCAGGGCAATGGGACATCAAAAAAACATGCCCCTTTAAATCAGTTGGCGGCTCTTTCCTTAGCCAATTGCTCCGAACTCATGGTCCAGAAGGGTGTTCCGTCCTTGGTAAGGCGTACTTTTAAGGCAAAATCGTCTCCCTTTGTTATCTTTGATGCCATAAAAACTTCTTTTCCGTTGATATCAGCCCACACGCCCCTGACTTTGACCCTGTCTCCCTTTTTGAGTCCAACTCGCCTGATGCTCAGAAACCAGGATGGGGCCACATGCACCAGCACCTTTTCTGTTTTGGATTCACTCACAACCAGTGCGATGCCGGGAGACATGCCGGGGATCGGAACGAGTTCCATGATGTCTTCAACTCTCCCCTTAAAGGAATCCAGTTCGGTTGCTTTATAAAACTTATTGTAAGGGCTGCCAAGCTCCCAGCCGCCCATGCCGGTTTTTTCCTGGGCCAAAACGGTTGCGCCGGGAACAATTAGCAATATGCCCAGAATAGGAAGTATCAGCGTCGTAATTTTTTTAAAAGACTTTAACATGACTCCTCCTGCAAAGATAAAATCATATATTGTTCATGCTTCGGATCTATTATAGCCAAAAACAGATTAACTGCAAGTCCAATCCCCGTAGCCCGCCGGTTTCCATAAACGCGTATTGTCAATCGTATCCGCTATTTAAAACCGGTTTGATTTGGCCTAACACCATGTTATTATGGTAAAAAATAGCTACGCAGATTGAATTTGTCAATTGATCATAAATCAGACTGATAGGGAAAAATTAAAGCCGTTCAAGCAACCGTTTGATTTCCGAGAGATATGCCGATGTACCCCGCATAAAGATATCATTGTGATTGGCTTCCGGGATTTTAAGAATCGTTTTTGATCCCGATGGGCAGGCCGCATATAGCGCTTGTGCATCCGAAAATGGAATAATGCGGTTGTATATGGAACCCATATCATCATAATCGGCAACGATTTCACCGTTTCCATGAAAAAACAATATATTGGGGGCGGTGGTGGTTTCCATGTGAAAACTTGCGCCGATAACAACATCTTCTTCGACCGGTATTAAATGGTTTTGCGTCTGCTGATTCATCGCGGGAGTTCTCCGGTCAACTCTGGGATGAAAAATCGCCGACAGAACTTCCGGACGGTCAAGTTCTGAAAAATCCATCTGATTTAGATTCATCATTTCATACCATCCATCTTAGGGGAGGGTCGTTCACTCATGGTGCCAATAAACAGGAATGCAAGGGGAAAAGCATCCATTATGAGAAAAAGGTTATATTCAGGTTCTGATTTTTGATCCAACGCTCAAGCCGGAGCTTGGCGAATTGTTTAAAAATACGGCGGGTTTGGGGAAAAAGAATGAGCAGTCCTGCTGCATCGGTTATGAAGCCCGGCGTCAGCAGCACAATGCCGGCGATAAAAATCAGGAGCGCATCCATCAGGTCATCTGTGGGCATCAGGCCCTGCTGCAGACTGGCACGGACCCGAAGCAAGGTATGCATTCCCTGGAGCCGGGCGAGATAGGCGCCGGTAAATCCGGTCAGGACGACTAATAAAACCGTATTAAAGGCGCCGGCAACCGCGCCCACCTTGATGAGAAGATAGATCTCGGCAACAGGAATCAGCGTAAATGCCAGAAAAAGTTTAAACAACATATAATTCCTTTAATTCCTTAAAAAAACATTAGCGTACTTATGAAATGCTGGGTTTAGTGCCCGTGCCCTCGATCGGATTGCGCAGTATTCCGATCCCTTCGATCACAGACTCCAGCTTGTCTCCCGGCTTTAAATATACCGCAGGATCCCGGGTGTAGCCGACCCCGCTGGGGGTTCCAGTCAAGATAACGGTCCCCGGCAGGAGGGTCATATCGGTGGAAAGATAACTGATGAGCTCGGCCACCGGGAATATCATATCGGATGTATTGGCATCCTGCATGGTGTTGCCGTTGAGGATGCATTTCAACTGCAAAGACTGGGGGTCCGGGATTTCATCAGGGGTAACCAATATCGGACCCAGCGGGCAGAATGTGTCGAAACTTTTTCCCCGGACCCATTGACCGGAACCCGCGTGCGCCTGCCAGCGCCTGGCTGAAATATCGTTGGCGACTGTATAGCCCCAAACATATTGCAGCGCAGCCTGGGTGGATACATTATGGGCCGTTTTTCCAATCACCACCGCTAGTTCCACTTCGTAATCGGCTTGAAGGGGATCCATACAAGAGGCAGGAATCACAACAGGGTCATCGGGATGGGCTATAGTCGCGGGGTTTTTCATAAATAAAGCCGGGTATTGCGGAATCTTAAAACCGGTTTCTTCCGCATGCTGCCGATAGTTCAGCCCGATGCACAGGATTGCCTTTGGTTCCAGGGGCGACAGCAACTTTTTAACCCGGACTTGACGCCGGGTATTCTTGAGGCTGCCAAACAACGGTCCTTCCAGCAAATCGGCAATCCCTTCCCGGTAATTTTGCCCAAAGCAGATCCCATCTTTTTCATCCAAAAATCGAACAATTCGCATGAGGTTGTCCTTTCAACAGGGTTACAAGCGATAAACGGTCGGCTTTTCTTCAGCGTCGATATCGATGCCAATGGTGTCGCCGGTTGTAAATCCGACCCTAATGATTTCCTTGATGATAAAATCATGCCGATCCGCATGCCAATAGACGGACCAGAGCGGATTTCGCACCGTATCGACACCGTAGGCCGAGTGAGTTCCCAGGTTAAATCGAATTCTGTCTTTGGCCATAAGGGTATCAGCCTCGGAAAGAAAATAGTCCCTTTTATACAAATTGTTGTGAAGCGCCTTGGAAAGCTGTTTTTGAATATCCGGCATGTCATCAAGATAATGATTTGCGATCTGGAAAAGATCTTCCGGCACCTGAATCGAAATGCCTAAAACACCGAAGCGTTCATTGCGCAACGCAAAGGCTTCCATTTCATCATCATAGGCCGAAATAATGCCGAGAATATCATCGATGGTAGTGCCAGGCCCTTCGCTTCCAAGAACCAGTTCTTCGCATTTTGAGATAATATCGAGGTAGACGGATTTGCTGTCGATCACAAATATCGGCCGCTCGCGGTAACTTCGTCTTTTCCGTATTCTACGAAGACCGTCCAGCCGGATGGACCTTTCGCTTTCCTTTTGCATCAGGGTGTCGATATGGGAAATGTCCTTGGCCTGAACGACGAAAATTTCTCCGTCTTCAGAAATAATATATTCAATTTCACACTTGAAACCCAGATAGTCCTGAATATCTTCCGATACCTGTAACAACTTGCGGTCATGGGGCGTTTGGGTGACATAGGGATCTTTCTGGACTTGCTGGGTTCGGTTAAAACTATAACCGAATTCCCACTGTTTCCCCAGTTTTTTGGTCATTACGCTGATGCCGTCAATAAACGGCATTACGATGACACCCATTTCCTCAAGGTCGATATCCGGCGCGCTGTTAAACTTTTGCTGTCTGAGGATCGTCAGCCTTCTTGAATTCTTCGCACTGGTAATTATCCGTTTTCGGGCATACTTAATCCCGCCGACATCGGCGTATGTCTCCAGCGAGTCGAAAGTACCCCCCTTGTAAAATTCTTCCTGTGGGTGTCCGCTTCGTGCGATCACCTTAAAACTTTCGTGGTGATTGCCTATAAAAGATTCTAAGGCCTTGAAATTTTCACTTTTGAAATCGTCAGCAGGAATATAAATAAAGTCCGGAACATTAAAGTTTCCTTTTTTCAGTCTATCCAGGAGTCTGGCTTTTTCCGGAAAAGTAGGTTTCATCATTTTAACATCTTGTTATCGTTGTTTATTATTCATGTAAGACTAAAAGCTATGGCAAATATAATACACAACCCACGGGCTGTCACCCTTCATCTGTTTAAGCCCATCTAAAAAATACGGATTTTAACCGGCGCCCCTATGTTTCATATACATCTCGAGGCGTCCGATGGCCAGCGAAAGGCTTAATGTCAGGGACAGATAGAGCAGTGTAATCGTAATCCAGACTTCAAAGGTCAGATAGGTGGCCGACATCAGCTCGATTCCCTGAAACGTAAGCTCCTGAATGGATATAACCGATACAATGGCCGAATCCTTGATGGTTGAAATAAACTGTCCTGCCAGAGGGGGAAGGATTCGCTGGACGGCCTGGGGTAAAATGATGTGGCGTAATTGCGCCTTCCTCGAAAAACCGAGGGCCGATGAAACCTCCCACTGCCCTTTTTCGATGGATTGAATGCCGGCCCGGACAATTTCCGTGATATACGCTCCTTCAAAAACAGCCAGGGTGACGAGGGCTGACAGAAATGTGGGAAACTGTTCCGCCGGCGCAAATAGAAAACTCAAAATGGTTTTGGTGCTTTCCGATCGGGCTTGAAAAAAATCTTCCACGCTGAGTACCGGCATGATCTGATCGCTGATAAAAAAATAAAATAAAAAAATCAGAACCAGGGGGGGAAGGTTTCGGCTCAGCTCAACATAGGCGCCTCCGACCAGGCGCCTGAATAGGCGATGACTCAGCCGGAACAGCCCCATCATCGTTCCCAGCAGTGTTGCCAGAATGGTTCCCCAGAAACTCAGGCGGATGGTCGTAAAAAAACCCTGCATCAGCAGATTCGGCAGCCAGCGTTCTTGCTGCGGATCATACCGAAAAAGATACTGGGGTATGGTTGACCAACTCCATTTGTAATTGAGTCCGATATTAACGCGGTAAAGCAAGTACAGACCCATTCCCACAAAGAGGACGGCCAGTAGGGCGTCCAGCGGGGTTAAGCTTTTTTTTGTTTTTAATGGCGGCATTATTGGATCTGATTTTCCCAGTCCCGGGTTTCGAACCAATAATGCTTGCGCTCCTGCAGCCAGCCCTCGGCCCTCACGAACGTGATCCAGTTGTTCAGATAGTTAATGCTGTCGAAATCTCCTTTTCGGACGGCAAACCCGATGGGCTCTTTGGTAAAGGTTTCCGCCAGCGGCAGGAAGAGCTTATCGGGATATTTCAGCGCCCATTCAGCCGGCTTTGGGGCTGAGCCGACCACCGCATGCGCGTTGCCGTTCAGCAGTTCCTGGTAGGTCTGGGCCTCGTCGTCAAAATAACGCAGCTGGGCCTTCGGCATGAATTTCTGGGCGGCCGGAACCGCAGTTGACCCGAGCCGGATGGAAAGAATCACGTCCGGTCTGTTGAAATCGTTTAAACTGTTGAATCCGGCCGCCAGGTTTTTATGGGCCACCATCGACATGCCGGTATAATCATAAGGGATACTGAAATTGACCTTCAGGTTTCGGCTCGGTAAAATTCCCATCCCGCCGATAATGACATCAAACTTGCCGGTGAGCAGCGAAGGAATGATTCCAGCCCATTTGGTCGGAACAAATTGAACCGCAACGCCCATATCTTTCGCCAGGCGCGTGGCCACATCGATTTCGAAACCGATCAATTTTCCGGTTTTATCCTTCATGGCCCAGGGAACAAATGTGGACATGCCGACCTTTAAGGAGCCGCGTTTGAGAGCCTGCTCAATCATGCTTTCGGCGGTTAGTTGTTGCTGGGTTTCTCCGGTAAAGGCCACATCGGCAAGTCCGATAATGAGCAGGGTGATCCATAGTGTTTGGATGATGGATATTCTTTTTATTTTCATCTTTAGTCTCCTTTCTTTTTGTCTGTTGATGTGAGACGACATCACCACGATTAATTTTTTAGTTAATGGTTCAATTTGAGGCGATTTCCCATGAAGTTAACCATCAGCGATAAGAACGAAGTAATCAGGAGGTAGACAACGGCAATGGTAAACCAGATTTCAAAAGTCAAAAACGTTTCAGCAACGATCGCCTGCCCCCGCATGGTCAGATCGTATATTGCAATGGTGCTGACCAGGGCGGAATCTTTGATCAACGAAATGGCCTGTCCGGTCAGGGGCGGCAGTATCCACCGGATTGCCTGGGGCAGAATAATGTGCCGGTAGGTCAGATATCTACCGAGTCCCAGGCTGAAGGCTGCCTCCCATTGACCTTTTGAAATGGATACTATCCCGGCCCGGAAAATTTCCGAAGCATAGGCGCCCTCAAAAAGGCTTAACGCCAATACCGCCGCTGTGAACCGATCGATATCAAGGACCGGACCCAGAACGAAGTAGATAAAAAAAAGTTGCACCAGAAGGGGGGTGTTGCGAATCAGTTCGATGTACCCCCTGGCAAGGGCGCGCGCCATAAAAGAGTTCGATAAACGGAAGAGGGCGGCGATCAGACCGAATGAAAAAGAAAGCAGCAGGCTGACGCCGGTGATTTTAAATGTCACCATCAGCCCCATGATCAGCGGTCCGGCGACGTATCCATCCTCTTTCAAATAAAAAAAATATTGAAGGACTCGATACCACTGCCAGTTGTAACCCAGCCTGTCGGTGCCGCGCGCTAAAAACCAGATGATAACCCCCATCAACAGTACAAATTTGGTGATGTCAACCAGCTTCACTATTACAGCGCGTCTTGGCCCGGCAAAAACGTTTTTCAAAATTTTAGAATCTATTATCGACATATTTTCGCGAAAAGTGGATATTTTTCAATAGTGTGTTTGATCCCCCGGCAGCAGGTTGAGGGGAGCTCCATGGGATCGTATGACCGGCCGCATCGCCGTTCGGATTAATTCTCACAAACCCCTTTGGCATAGTAAAAGCTGCTGAAGTCATTAGACGAGACAAAACCCATTTCCATACTGACATACCATGCAGCGGTATAGGAGCGTCTGTCGCAGCTCCACAACCATTTCTGCTTTTGACTGAATACCGGTTCGATGCAAAGATCTTCTCTGTGGGGCGTCCGCGAGACCAGTGACAACAGTTCAGCAATTGTGGGCAGCCGCCAGTTGTTATGTCCGGTAGCCTTTTGCCTGTTCAAAGCTTTAATATACGAACAGGCATTGTTCCAGTTGACGGGAAAGTCCGTACCGGCCAGTTGCCAAATGAGCCCGGTACGGAGGTCCTGAACCGTCCCGTCGGACCTGATGTTAAATGAATTTTTTGTAAAACTCAAAGGCTGCCAAAGGCGATCAATTTTAAAAGTAGTCATTGCTTCTTTCGGCGCAACCTTGATGCAGTGTTTTCTCAGCGTTAGGTTTTGGGATTTGTCGCCGTAACCGTCCGTATTTTCAATCTTATCCTCCTGCGGCCGTTCGAGCGCACACATCCTTTCTTTTTTTCTGAGCCAGTCCGACCCAAGGGTTTCAAGGACCGCAAGCATTTCCATGGCGCTGTTAAAACGGTGCCGACGCAGGGGGGCAATCGATTTCAGAATAAAAGAATCCCAGTTTTCATCAAGATCCGGGTTGTATCTGCCGGGAGGGGTGGGAGTTTCCTGCGGCAGCCTGCCGGTCAGCATTCGGTAGAGCATGATCCCGACGGAATAAAGGTCGGCGCTGAAATCGACTGCGTCAGGTGCTTTTTCCTGTTCGGGGGCCGCATACCAGGGGGAGCCGACTTTAAGATTCGGGGGCCCCTCAAAAGATTCACCCCGTAGCTTGTGCAAGCCAAAATCGCAGATTTTAACCGTGTCCTGTTCGGTGATCAAAATGTTATAAGGCTTGATGTCACGGTGGATGATGGCGGCATGATGCAGACAAGCCAGACCCTCAAGGGTCTGGCGGATATAATGAATGGCCTTTTCGGTTTTGATGATTCGGCTTTCCATTTCGGTTTGATAGGTCTCGCCGATGATGATCCCCAGGTTGTTGCAAAAGTAATCCATTGTGTAAAAGAGCTTGCCGTCCGCTTCACCAAAATCCCATACGTCTATGATGTAAGGATGACGCAGGTTTGCCATGGTTGCAGCTTCGGTCATGAACATCGCCCGGATCTTTTCGGCTCCGACCAGATCGAGCAAAAGGGGATTTGGTTCCAGCAGCTTTAAGGCGACGATTTTTCCAATAACCGGCACTTCGACTTTGAAGACCTTGCTCATGCCGCCGCGACCGAGCAATCCGCACACCTTGTATTTATCAATGGTTCTCATTTTATTTCCGCTTAGAAAACCTGACCCTCAGGGCATGGTCGGAGTTCAGTGGCTTTACCGTACGAAGTACAAATAATTTAAATCCGAAGCACGGAATCCGAAATACGAAACAATATTTAATGACCGAAATTCAAATAATCAAAACATTACTGGCATCCGACCTCGTGAATAAGATTTTGTTTTTGTCTTTAGAGAATTAGAAATTTGATTTTGTTTCGCAATTC
Organism: Desulfobacterales bacterium; assembly: GCA_029211065.1. Lineage (NCBI taxonomy): Bacteria > Pseudomonadati > Thermodesulfobacteriota > Desulfobacteria > Desulfobacterales > Desulfobacterales bacterium. The sequence continues at coordinate 23,967 of JARGFK010000045.1, read as the reverse complement.
GATATTCGGATTTCGAATTTTGCCAGAGACTTTTATGCAAATCATGCCCTCCGGGCTGAAAGCAAAGCCAGCCCCACTGAGGTCGGATATTTGTCAGCGCAGCCGGTAAGCGTGTGATTTCGGGAGCCCAGCAGCGATAATTTTGTTGGCGACCGCTTCAATGTCATAGGGAATATAGCGCACTTCGATCTCATGGCTTTTGTTGTCCCAGATGATGTATTTGGCGTTGTTATTATCATCTCTGGGCTGGCCGACACTGCCGACGTTGATGATCTGCCGCTGTTCGGCCTTGAGCCGGACGACACCCTGGGAAAGGGCTTCATGCATGACAACGCGTCCGTCAAAAGAAATCATTTCAATGACATGGGTATGCCCCACAAAGCAGATCGGTTCAGGCAGGACTTTAAATGTTGAGATGATTTTATCATCCGTGATCTGGAACAGATATGTGCTAATGGAGTCCGGCGGAAACCCGTGAACCAGTCGGCAGTTTTTTAGAACTTTGGCAGCTTCCAGGCTGCGGATATAGCGGATGGAATTATCGGACAGCATCTGAGCTGTCTGTTGCAGGGACCGGCGGGCAAGGGGATTGAAATATTTTAAAACCTTCGTATTTGCCACTCCCAGTTCATGATTGCCCATGACTGTGGGAATTTCAAGGGCCTGGATCTGCTGAACGACCGCTTCGGGTTCAGGTCCGTAGCCCACCATGTCACCCAGGCAGAAAATGCCGTCAACATTGGACCGGCCGATATCATCCAATACCTGGCGAAACGCTTCCATGTTGCCATGAATATCTGAAATAACGGCAATTCTCATTATTTTGATAACTTATAACAAGTTGAGTGAAATAAAAAGTCAAAAAATCATTTAATGGCGAATTGATGTCGCGATACATTCGTAAAAATCTGTTGACAAGATCCTATATCATATATCATTGAGTTCGTAAATCACCGCTATCAGCCAATTTTTTTGTCCGAAAGAGAATTCCGGTGCCGTGCGGAACGGCCGGCCTTTTGATCCTTTTCTTCGGCCAATAAACAGGGGCATAAAAACAAATGGATGTGCAGTTTAAAACAAAGACCGAGATTGTTCAAGCCAAGCTGCACCGGGATATTATCGCCGGGAAATTAAGACCGGGTCAGAGAGTTATCATATCTGAACTGGCCAAAGAATTCGGTTTCAGTGAAATTCCCATCCGGGAAGCCATCCGGTCCCTTGAAACCGCAGGCCTGGTGCGCTTTACGCCGCATGTGGGGGCGGTGGTCAGCCAATTTAATGAGAGAGAGCTTCTAGAAATATACATCATCAGAATAGAACTGGAAGCCCTGGCGACCCGGCTGGCCGTAGCCCATATTACGGCGGCGGATCTCGATTTTCTGGATAAAAACGTCGGCAAAACCGAAAAGGCGATTCAGCAAAACAAGCACGATAAAATCGGACCTTTGAACAAGGAATTTCATCTAAGGATTTATCAGGCGGCGCCTTACCCTTACCTGCTGGATTTGATAAAAAGTTTATGGGAGAAGTTTGAGTTGTACCAGAGCGTGTTTGCCTATGTGCCGGGCAGAGCCGTTCCCTCCTGCCAGGAGCACAAAAGAATTATCGAGGCGTTGCGGGTAAAAAACGGTGCCCTGGCGGAAAGACTGGTCAAGGAGCAGAAGGAACGGACCATCCGGGCGTTAAAAGAACGCTTGGATGTGCTGGAAAACTGATAAAATCTTTGATGCAGAGGCTACTTAAAGAGAACGATAACAAGTAAACGGGTTAAAACCATTGAAAAAGCGTTTGATACTTTGCGGTTTCGGCAATGTCGGCCGGACATTCGCGCAGCTGATAACAGATCAGAAACAGGCAGTAGCGGAAAAATACGGGCTGGAATTGGAACTGACGGCCGTCGTCGATATCGGCGGTTCGGCCGTAGCAAAGGATGGGGTCTTGCCGGCGGATCGGCTGTTGTCGCATGTGAAACAAGGCGGTTCGGTGGAAACCTTCGAAAGTTACGGACAACCGGGATTGGGCGGAAAAGCGCTGCTGGCATCAGTGGCCGCGGAGATGCTGGTGGAAACAACGCCGACCAATTTGGTGGATGCCGAGCCCGGCAGGGGCCATATGCTGGCGGCCCTTACAAGCGGCAAGGATATCGTTACCGCCAACAAGGGCCCGCTGGTTCTTTTTTACAAGGAGATCATGGATCTGGCCAAAAGTAAGAAGCGCCGCATCTACATGAGTGCAGCCACGGCTGCGGCTTTGCCGACGCTGGATGTGGGGCTGCTTTGCCTGGCCGGCGCCAAGGTGCTCGCAATCGAGGGGATTTTAAACGGAACGACCAATTATATCCTCACCCGTATGACTACGGAAAAGTGCTCCTACGAAGTGGCGCTAAAGGCTGCCCAGGAAATGGGCATTGCCGAAACGGATCCGAGCCTGGATGTTGAAGGGCTGGACACCCGCAATAAAATGATCCTGATTGCCAATCGGTTGTTTGATAAGAATTTCAGCCCGGCGGATGTACCGGTAACAGGAATTACCGGCATTACGCTAAAAGACATAGAAAAAGCCAAAGCGGACGGAACGATTATCAAGCTGATCGGTGAATGCCGGATGGAGAATGGAACCGTTATGCTCGAAGTCGGTCCCAAGCGCCTGGGGAAGGATCATCCGCTGTCAACCGTTCATTTTTCCGAAAAGGGGATCAGTTATCTTTCGGACACCATGGGGCGGGTGACGGTCACCGGCGGCAAAAGTTCTCCGGTGGGGGCTGCGGCCGCACTCCTGAAAGATTTGATACATGCATCTCTGTTTTCAGCTGATGGTGGTATTTGACGCGATTGAGCGATGGTCTGCTTTAAATTGAAGTAAATATTCGACCCCAAATGAGCCGGCTGTGGTCTACGCCGGAGGGCATGCTTTCCGTAAATGTCCGGGGCGAAATTCGAAATCCGAATCAGGTATTCTATACTGGAATAAATAAACAAACCAGGAGGAGATTTAATACGATGAAAATCGCTGCACGCATGGATCAAATTCCCTTTTCGGGAATTCGGACAATCTTCGAAGAGGTTATCAGGCGGGAGAAGCGGGGCGAAAAGCTTATCCACCTGAACATCGGCCGGCCGGATTTTGATACACCGGCGCATATTAAAGAGGCTGCCAAAAAGGCGTTGGATGAAGGCAAGGTCCATTACTCATCCAATTACGGCATTCCCGAGCTGCGAATCGCCCTGGCTGAAAAATTCAAGCAGGAAAATAATCTTATCTATGACCCCAACAAGGAGATCATCGTTACCGTCGGCGGCAATGAAGCCGTGTTGATGACCATGATGGGGCTGCTGGATCCCGGTGACGAGGTGCTGATCCCGGACCCCTGCTGGCTCAATTATTTTTATTGTGTGCGCATGGCGGGGACCAATCCGATATCGGTTCCGGCCCTGCAGGAACATGACTTTGTCCCACAGCTGGAAGACTTTCGCTCACGGATTACTTCCAAGACCCGGATGATCGTCATTAACACCCCCAACAACCCCACCGGGGCCGTCTTCAGTGCGGAAGCCCTGGCGCAACTGGCGCAGCTGGCCAAGGAAAAGGACCTTTATGTTCTGTCCGACGAAATTTATGAAAAGATGGTTTACGACGGCAGCCGCCATATCAGCATCGGCAGTTTGCCGGACATGAAAAAAAGGACGATTACGGTCAACGGGTTTTCCAAGAACTATTCCATGACCGGCTGGCGTCTGGGTTTTGTGGCGGCGGATAGCGAGGTGATTTCAGCGCTGGTCCGTATTCATCAGTATGCCACGATCTGCGCAACTTCGTTTGCCCAGTACGGGGCGGTCGCGGCCTTAACCGGACCTCAGACGGATATAGAGAACATGATCAAGGAGTTCGATCGCAGAAGGGTGCTGGTTTACAATGCATTAAAGGAAATGCCGGGTATTGACGTGGTAAAACCCCTGGGGGCGTTTTATATTTTCCCCAGCATCCGGGAGACCGGCAAAACGCCGGATGAAATGACGCTTTATCTGATCGAGGAGGCCAAAATAGCGGTGGTCCCGGGAAGTGTTTTCGGGGATTACGGCAACGAGTCCATCCGGATTTCCTATGCCAATTCCTATGAAAATTTGGAAAAAGCCATGGCAAGTATGCATGCTGCCTTAAAAAAGCTATAATGGATTTACCTGACGTTATGATGCTTTGGGGTAAGACTTTTTCAATTACCTGTATTTCCGCTAAGGGAGGTAGGCGAAAAGTCAACTTTACGATAAACCTAAAATCACGGGAGGGATGAAAATGAAAGTGTCATGGAAAAATTTTTCAGTTTTGTTTGTAGTATTGTCTTTGGTGCTCGGTATCGGCGTTAACGTCCAGGCGGCCGACAAGGTTCGAATTGTACTGGGGGATGTGGCTTCGGTTGAAACCCTTTGCCTGATTGTCGCGCTGGACCGCGCCAAAGATCGCGGGGTGGATTATGAACTGACCGCATTCTCAAAAGAGGAACTGGCTATCCAGGCCATTATCAACGGTCAGATGGACATCGGTATGGGCACTCCTTACTCGGTCATCCAGAAAACCAGTGTACCGCTACGGCTTTTTTTCCAGGTGAGCAAGCTGGTTTTTTACCCGGTAGCATCCAAGGAGTACAAGACCTGGAAAGATCTGGACGGCCAGCCGTTTACCTTTCATGCCCGCGGCACCGGCACCGAAGCCATCGGCAACATCATTGCCAAAAGAGAGGGCATCAGCTTCGGTCAACGCAGTTACGTGCCGGGTTCCGAAAACCGGATCATTGCCATGATGAAGGGGCAAATCAAGGCCTCGATTGTCGATCTGAACAACAAGAACATCCTGATGAGCAAAGCCGGGGACCGCTTTCACGTTCTGCCGGGCGTCAGCGATCCGGTCACCGATGAAGGCATGTTTGCCGATGTGAACTGGCTCAAGAAGAATGAAAAGACCGTAACGATCCTGGTGGAAGAACTTACGCGCACCTGGCAGGAAATGATCAAGGACCCGACCATCATGGATAAGGAGCGCAAGAAACGCAACCTGATTTCCGATCTGCCCAAGGAGTTGCTGGCGGATGTGGATAAATTTTACAAGGAAGCCGTTGACGGCGGATTGTATGATCCCAAAGGCGGTCTGAACGCCGCCAAAGCAGACTTTGAATTTTTTGTGGGCGCCGGTCAGTTGAAAGGCCCGGCGGAAAACCTGAAGGTTGAAGATTACTGGTATCTTGCCCCGCTGCAAGCGGCCAACGCCAAAATGGGAAAATAACTTAAGACTGAAGCCAAAGAGGCTGAAGGTCAATTGTCCGTGGTTCGTAGTCCGTGGCCGTCATAATTTCAATGACAGCGGACGACAGACAACGGACACCATCCATAAAATCCCCCCGTTCCCCCCTTTGAAAAAGGGGGGGTGGAGGGGGGATTTTATCAAGAAGGATCAATTATGGTGTCCTTTTTCTTACATCCGTTGACGTTGAGAGTCTTATCATTTGCGGCGGTGTTCGGGGTATGGGAATACGCCGGCCGCATTCCCATCAGCCCGGCGTTCCCGACGTTTTTACAAACAATGGCAGCGCTTTGGGGCATGATCGCCGATGGGTCCATGGCGGCGGTCTATCCCAGCACCCTTGAACCTCTGGGCATCGGACTCGTTATATCGTCCTTCCTCGGTGTGGGTTGCGGGATTTTCATGGGGCTTAATGAAAAAGCCGAATGGTTCGGCGCGCCGGTTTTTATCGTGATGCAGGCTGCACCGCTGGGGGCGCTGGTCCCGCTGCTGACATTCGTTTATGGGATCGGGCTGACATCGAAAATCCTCACCGTCTGTATCATGGCGTTACCGGTGATTGTTTTAAACGCTTTTAATGCCGTGCGCCACACACCCGAGTCGATGATCGAGATGGGCCGGTCTTATCTCGGCAGTCGTCTTCAGGTGATCCTGAAGATCATCCTGCCGGCCGCCAGTCCGGTGATCTATGCGGGGCTGCGCCTGGGTGCGGCCATGGGATTTATCGGGGCGATCCTGGCCGAACTTTTGATAACACCGACAGGGATCGGCGATATTATCACCTATAACCAGTCTGTTGCCGAGTACGATAAAATGTATGCGGCCATCTTTTCGATCATGGCGTTTGCCGTGATTTTCATCGAAATATTAGAGCGCTCCGAATATATATTCTTCAGACCTGACAAAAGGGTAAACCAATGAGTACGATTACTAAATCTGTTTCCGAAACGATAGCACCCGTTGCTGTTGCGGTTGAAAATGTTTCCAAAATTTATCCCGGAGGCGTTGAGGCACTGAGCAATATGACGCTCCAGTTTCCCAAAGGAGAGCTTACGTCCGTGTTGGGTCCTTCCGGCTGCGGCAAAACCACCCTCTTGAAAATTATCGCGGGGCTGCTGCCGGCGAATTCCGGAACGGTTACGGTCAACGGCAAGCCGGTTACCGGTCCGGGACCCGAGCGCGCCTTTGTGTTTCAGGATTTTGCCCTCATGCCGTGGGCCTCGGTCATTCGCAATGTCGCCTTTGGGCTGGAACTGCGTGGTGTTGATAAATCCGAACGCATGGCCATGGCCGAGAAACAAATCGAAAGTGTGGGGCTGAAAGGTTTTGAAAATCATTATCCGCACCAGCTTTCGGGGGGCATGCGGCAGCGCGTGGGCCTGGCGCGCGCGCTGGCAGTGGATGCCGATATCCTGTTGATGGATGAGCCCTTTTCGGCGGTGGATGAGCAAACCCGCCGGAAATTTCAGGAAGATCTCCTCGGCGTGGTGCAGAACGAGAAAAAGACCTTTATTTTCGTTACGCACTCCATTGAAGAAGCGGTTTATCTATCCGACAGCATCGCCCTGCTCTTGCCGCGGCCCAGCCGGGTTTCTGAAATCATCAAGCCGGATATCCGCCGCGATATCGACCCGGATGCCATCCGAAGCGATCCCGTCTATCTGGATACGGTCGAACGTATCTGGCAGGGTCTGCGGCGATATATCGAATAACAGGGAGAAGAAAGTATGAAACTATTTGGCATCAAACTGCCGATGATGGCTTCACTGGTCATCTGGGCGATCGTATGGGAACTCATCGGGCGGTTTGACCTGTCGATTCTGCTGCCGCCGTTGAGTCTGATTCTGATTCGGATGGTCGAAATTATCCCGACCGCGATATTCTTCAAGGCGTTTTGGATCACAGCAAAGTGCTTTTTGATCGGGTCGGCTATCGCCGTTGTTGCGGGGATACCGATCGGGGTTCTGATGGGGCGATCCATCATTGCCGACCGGATGCTGCTGCCGTGGGTCAACATGTTCCTGAGCGCGCCCCTGACAGCCCTGGTGCCGGTCCTGATGACCCTGTTCGGGTTCGGCGAAAAAACCATCATCCTGACGACCGTGCTGTTTGCGATCTGGATTATCGTGCTGGACGCGCGTGCCGGTGTAAAGGGTATCTCACTGTCTCTGGTTGAAATGGCGCACAGTTACGGCGCGAACAACTGGCAGTCGTTTAGCAAAATTTATGTCTGGGCGGCGCTGCCGGAGATACTGGCCGGTATCCGTTTGGGCTTTATCCGCGCCATAAAAGGTGTCATCATCGGCCAACTGCTGGTTTCCATCGTCGGTTTCGGCAGGTTGTTCGAGCTGTATTCTTCCAATTTTTTAATGGAACACATGTGGGCGATGTTGCTGGTGCTTTTCTTCTTTGCCTTTCTGATTGCAGAGGGAATGGGTGCCATCGAACGCAAGTTTTCGTACTATGCCGCTTCACGATAATGAGGTAAATAGACTGAAGGTGGTTAGGCTGAAGGGAATGACTTCCTAACAGCCTTCAGCCTATCTACCTCATTATTAATTCACCACCCCATCTATAATTTCTTTGAACTCATCAATCGTCAGCAGCGATCTTTTCTCGGCGCCCTTCGCCTTGACCCCCTTTAAGATTTTTGCAACCGTTTCGTCGTCGATACCCGTGATCCCCAGTTTGTCCAGGGTGTATTCCACGGATGCTTTGCCGCTTTTCTTGCCCAGCACGACCTCTCCCTCACGGCCTGTCAATCGCGGGTCGGTGGCAAACATGGCCAGGGGTTTTTTCATTACCAGATCAATACCGATTCCGGACTCGCGGGTATAGTTGCCTTCCCCGATGACCGGTTTGTTTTTAGCCGGGGAAACGCCGGAGATCTCCTGAACCGTTTTACACAGGGGCATGATCTTGTCGAGGCGGTAATCTGTCTTTATCCCCAGGAGGACATGCAGCCCCATGATGAGTTCTTCCAGAGCGGCATTGCCGGTTCTTTCACCAAGCCCGTTGACACAGGAATGCACCACCTCGGCACCGGCGGCAACGGCCGCCAGTTCGGTGGCCACGCCGATTCCAAAGTCATTGTGGGTGTGAATCTCAATCGGCAGTCCGGTAAGGGCTTTTGCTTTTCTGACGAGATACTGGATCGCTTCCGGCAGCGCGCAACCCATCGTATCGACGATGCCGAGGGAGTCAGGCGGTGAATGCGCCATTATTTTTGTCAACAGATTCGTGAGATCTTCCTCTCTGGCGCGGGTGGTATCGTAGGGGAAATAGATCACGTACAAGCCTTGTTTTTTGGCGTAATTGATGCAATCCACGCTTTTTCTCAAAACGTCTTCCCAGGTCCACTTGAACTGGTATTTCAACTTGGGATAACCGATGGGTATTTCAATCACAACCCCGTGGGCGCCGCAATCAATGGCTTTGTCTATGTCCACGGTCATGGCCCTGGCAAAAGTGAAAATCTTCGCTTTTAATCCCAGTTTGCTGATGGCTTTGATGGCTTCAAAGTCTTCATCGGAAACGGCCGGCATTCCGGCTTCAATACGATCAATGCCCACCTCGTCAAGCAGTTGAGCGATTCTGATCTTGTCGTCCTTCCTGAAAACCACGCCGGGAGTTTGTTCACCGTCCCGTAAAGTGGCATCGTGAATCTGAACTTTTGAAGGCAAATCGATTTTTTTGCGAACTTCATCAACGAAATTATAAGGGCTGACCCACCATTTGTTTTCCTGAAAATATTGATCCTTCATAATTAATACAGACTCCTTTCATTTTACGGATTTTCTGCTGCGATCGCCCTTATTTTGGGAAGAAGTTCAATAAACAGATCATAGAGCTTGGGGTCAAAATGGGAACCGCGGCCCGCCTGCATGATTTGAATGACTTTCTCTTCAGGCTCGGCCTTATGATAGATGCGATCGTGGCTAAGGGCATCAAAAACATCCACTATGGCCAAAATCCGGCCGACCAGCGGAATGTTTTCCTCCGCCAAACCTATGGGGTAGCCCTTACCGCTCCATTTTTCATGATGAGAAATGGCGATATCGTGGGCAATCTGCAGCATGCGAAAGTGGGATCCCGCCAGTATCTGTCCGCCGATAGTGGTGTGGGTTTTCATGATTTCAAACTCTTCGGCGGTGAGTTTGCCGGGTTTCAGCAGGATCGCGTCGGGGACGCCGATTTTGCCGATGTCGTGCATGGGGGCGGCCAGGCGCAAATCCTCGACTTTGTCTGCATCCCAACCGATGGCTTCTGCTATGACTGAGCTGGACAGGGCGATGCGGCGAACATGTCCGCCGGTTTCTTCATCCCGGGTTTCAAGGGCGGTCAAGAGCCGGTAGATGGTTTCTTCCTGGGTTTCACGAATCACAAGGGTCTGTTTCTGTACGATCTTCTCCAGCCCCTGGCCATACTCTTTGAGGGCCCTTTCGATCCGAACTGTTCGCTGGCCTACCCCGATGCGGGCCTTAAGCTCATCCGGGTCGAACGGTTTTACAAGGTAATCATCAACACCTTCCTCGGACAACGCTGCAACAACATCATCCTTATCACCCCGGGAGGTCAGAAAAATAACGTAAACATAGGGTTTGTCGCTGCTATGCTTGTTGATATGGCGAATCAGCTCCAGCCCGTCCATTTCGGGCATGTTCCAGTCGGTCAGAACGATGTCGACATCTTGGGAAAGAAATTTTTCAAGGGCCTCCAACCCGTCTTTGGCTGTGATGACATGGTGATCCCATTTTTCTAAAAAATGACAAATTCGGCTCAGGGTAATGGCGTCATCTTCTGCGATGAGGATATTCAATGATTTTCTTCCTTGGCTATGGTGATGAGTGTCTGCTTTAGATCTTCCATTTCACCGGACAGTTTTTCAAAAGCTTCTTCAACACCTTTAAAATCCTGGTTCCGTCCCATTTCTTCAAGTGCCAGGGCGGCCAGGGCGGTTGTTTTGGCCTGAAAGTTTCCCACCATGCCCTTGAGGGCATGGGCCGTCATTCGAAGTTCTTTAGCATCATTGGCTTTAACGGCTGCTCCAATATTGGACAGCATCTGGGGAAAATCGTTCAGGAACATGCCCACCGCTTCACGAAAAAAAACCCAGTCGTTGTCAAATGCGTTTAAGAGTGTTTTTTCGTCAATTACAGCCGGAGTCCCTTTCGGTGCGCTCTTTGGAGGAGGCTTTGGTGAGGCTTTGGCGGCCGGAACGAGTTCTGCAATCATATTCTGAAGGGCATCGGAAGAGATCGGCTTGGAGATGTAGTCATCCATTCCGGCGGCCAGACAGCGCTCGCGGTCGCCTTTCATGGCATGGGCCGTCATGGCGATGATGGGAATATGGTTGCCAGTCTGGGCCTCCAGCTTGCGTATTTCAGCGGTGGCTTCGAATCCATCCATTTTCGGCATCTGGACATCCATCAGGATAATATCAAAAGACTGCTTGGTGACAGCCTCTACCGCCTTGATGCCGTTTTCAACTATAACCGCCTGGTGCCCCCAACGGTTCAGCAGACGCTGGATAAACTTTTGGTTAAACGGCGTATCTTCGACAACCAGAATTCGCAGCGGCTGTTTGTCAAATTGCATCAGGGGTTTGAGAACTTTGGGCGTTATCTCCTGCCGGCTTTCGCCCGTATGGAAGGCGGTTTTAATCGCATCCAGCAGGTCTGATGACCGGACCGGTTTGGTTACGGTTGCTTTAACACCGATGCCCTTTAAATCAGGATGGCTGCGTAGTGAAGAATGCGTCAGCATCATGATGATCGGCAGCCCCAGGGAGGCTTGCTTGTTGATACCGATGGCAAGCTTAAAACCATCTGATTCCGGCATGTCGGCGTCGATAACAGCCACTTTGAACGGTGGGACTGTAGAACCGGAAACCGATAAGATCCGCTGAGCCGACTTGGCGTCGGCAGCAGTTGTGGGCGACATGTTCCAACTCTCAAGCAGTTCCCGGATGATTTCCAGATGGGTGGAATTATCGTCTACCACCAGCACCCGCATGCCGGAAACATCGAAATCGGGTTGCAGCGGCATGACATCCTCTGCCTCCGGGTCCAATTTAAAGCGGGCGGTATAATGGAAGTTGCTGCCCTTGCCCGGTTCGCTTTCCAGCCAGATGCGTCCTCCCATCAGTTCCACCAGTTGGGAAGAAACGGCCAGTCCGAGGCCGGTACCGCCGAAACGACGCGAGGTGCTGCCGTCGGCCTGCTGAAAGGCTTGAAATATGCTGGTATGTTTATCTTTAGGAATTCCGATGCCGGTATCCCTTACTGAAAAATGTAAAATGGCGCCGGTTTCAGACAGCTGTTCTTTTGTCACCGAAACAACGACTTCTCCATGATCGGTAAATTTAATGGCGTTACCGGCCAAATTCAGCAGTACCTGACGAAATCTGGCGGGATCGCCTAAAAACCGGTCCGGCACATCGGGTGCAACCCGATACGCCAATTCAACCCCTTTTTCGTGGGCCCGTATACCGAGAATCCGGATGGATTCTCCCAGAAAATCTCTTAGCTCAAAAGGAATTTCATCGAGTTCCAGCCTGCCGGCTTCGATTTTGGAAAAGTCCAGGATATCATTGATAACCGATAAGAGTGAAAAAGAAGCCGCTTTGACAACTTCCAGATCCTCGCGCTGGTCGGAACTTAATTTGGTGTCCAGCACCAGTTCGGTCAAACCGGTAATGGAATTCAAAGGGGTTCTGATTTCATGGCTCATATTGGCCAGAAACTCGCTTTTGGAACGGCTGGCGGCTTCAGCAGCAATTTTTTCCTGTGTCAGGGCTTCTGCCTGTTTCCGTTCGGTGACATCACGGATGATGCCCCTGAATCCGGTGGACTGATACTTTGTATCCTTGATTAAAGATACGGAGGATTCCACGACCCGGATCGTTCCGTCTTTTCGAATAATCGTACTGTCGAACGCCTTGATTGATTTATCGGTATTCAGGACATTGTTAAACATGTCAAAGATCTTTTTGGCGTTTTCTTCATCCGCAAAGCGTTTGATATTGATGCCTTCCATTGCATCCCGCTCATACCCCATGATGCTGCACATGGCGTCGTTAAAGAACTTGAAATTTCCGCTCAGGTCAATCTCATAATAGCCGTCTTCAAGGCTTTCAACGATGGTTCGATACTTTTCTTCGCTGTCTGTCAGGGCCTCCTCCACTTTTTTACGCTGATTAAAGGTGTATTGGGCATGGGAGCCGAAAATAATGAAGAGACAGCAGACAATCAAACGCGTCCATACCCCGCTGATATCGACGCCGGTGAGCCTATGAAAAAAATTGGCGTCGTAGGACAGGAAGATATATAAAAAAGAATCGAGAACCCAGTACATTGCCGCCAGGCCAAAGCCGGTCAGGACAAATTGGTCGGTCAGATAGACCCGGGTTTTTCGGCCGTCTTTCATTTTCAGGTTTCCTTCAAGGGCATATGATCAATTGTTGAGCGATATCATCAACAGATCAGGTCATTAATGCGGTTTGAAAACAAAATCTATAATATTTACAAATAGTTTCAAAACCCTTTATTTATATAGACAAAATTATGTTTTAGCAAGGAATTTTTTATGCAACTGCTGGGTGTAATTGAATATCGATATTCGGCCCGCCCTGGTTCGACACAACAGGCTTATTTGCCGGAACGGATTTTTCTGTTCCTAAAAGTTTGTTCGTTCCAGACGTTGGTATAACGGTCTGGGCCAGGGATTTTGAATTTCGCCAATGGCATTAGCAGAAATCATGCCCTCCGGGATAGACCAAAGCTGTCCCTCCGGGGTTGAACATTTACAGGGTCGCTATAACCCGTCGCCCACATGATCTTTAAAAGTCTTTAGAACTTGACAAATCGTGATAATTTTTAGTAAATTAATTAACTTATATTGACAGGGCAGGACCGTTCAGACCGTCAATTCGCTAACTTCTCCAATAATTAGTGACTGAACGGAAACTCCCTTTGGCAAGAGGGTGTGTCGCAATTAAAGAAAACAGAGTTCAAAGATTTTTTGTCATTCCGGGCTCGACCCGGAATCCAGAATGTTTTTGCGTAGATATGCTCCTGGATGCCGGTCGAAGATCCCGTGTTTTGCGGGGATCAAGTCCGGCGTGACGTAAAGAAAAACAAGCTGTTTTTGCAATTACGACACAGTCTCCAAAGGGGGGCTGGGGGGATTTTTCAACAAACTGGATTTGAAACTGCTTTCTTGGAAAAATCTCTTCGTTTTCACTGAACAAAAAAAACTTATGGAGTAATAGTTTGGCGCGACAAGATGAGATATCTTCAACTGAACGCCTTCTTGATCTGATTCGGAGCAAGGACGGAAAGGACCCTGAATCTCCGGATAGCAGTCCTTCCCAGTCGTTGGCTGTCGGACTGACGGCATCCATCAAAAAGGTCATTCCCTTCAAGAAAAAAACTGTCGTCGGCGTCGATATCGGCAGAAATACGCTGAGACTGGTGGCCATCAGTCAATCAACTGAAAAGAAGATGGAATTACTCGATTATTCCATCATTCCATTTGAAACCGATCTTAATAAAAACGATCCCCAGTTTTCCCGATTTTTAAAGTCGGCCTTAACAACTTTTTGCGGCAGCGCCAGAGCTATAGAAATTTGGAGCGCGATTTCTTCCGCCAATGTTGAGACAAGATATGTAAAGATCCCCAAAGTGCCGAACAAGCAGATACATAACGCGGTCTACTGGACATATAAAAAAGAAGTTTCATTTAATGAAAAAACCGATCTGTTTGATTTTGAAATATTGGGAGAAATCACGGATGCCGGGGTCCGCAGAATAGAGGTCATTTGTTACTCCGCACCCATCCAGGAAATTCAGGAACTGAAAAATATATTTGAAAAGAGCGGCTATCCCCTGACCGGTATATCCATTGTTCCGTTTGCGGTTCAGAACCTCTTGCGGACCCAGTGGATGGATCCGGGTGTAAAAAATTTATGTAATTTGTTTATCGGCAAGGACTGGTCGCGCATTGCTGTTTTTTCGGAAGGAAACCTTGTCTTATCAAGGGATATCAAGGCCGGAGTCATCAGCATGATCGAAACTATCCGGGAGGCGGTCGATGGTCCTGCCCAAACGCCGGCGTCAGGCGACATGACCCCTGCAGAAATGGCGGATATTGGAAAAGAGGCCTCGCCGGATGACGATTTGGCCTCCAAGCTGTTTCAGCTGCTGATTCAAAACCCAAAGGAAGCCGACATAGCGTTTGAAGGGGTCACGTATCAAAAGGAAGAAATTTTTCAAATGATCCGGCCGGCTCTAGAACGGGTCATCCGGCAGGTGGAACGTACCATCGAACATTACAACTTACATTATACCCGGGATGCTGTCGGTAAAATCTTTGTTTCCGGCCAGGTTTGCACCAACCCGGAAATTGTTGAGTATATCGGCAAGCAGCTGGATCTCCCGATTGAAGTGATTGACCCCTTCAAAACCGCCCCGTCCTTTTTAGAGAATGTCACGATCCCTGAGGCGGAAGGGGAGAGGGGGGGCTTGGTTCCGGCTGTCGGCATGGCCCTGTCGGACAATTCGATAACACCGAATTTTATCTACACGCACAAAGAAAAACAGCAGCTGGCGACGGTTCTCCTGCTTAACCGCGCGGCATTCGGTATCATTGTTTTATTGCTGACCCTTTGTATCGGCATCAACTACTGGCAGGGTCATTTGATCAGATTGAAGAAGATTGTACAAAACCAGTTGCAGCGGCAGGTGGACAGCTCCATCCCCTACGTTGATCAGAACCTGATTATTCAGATGGTTGCCCAAAAACAGGAGAAGATCACGGCCCTGAATAGGGTGGGACGCCGGTACATGGGAGTGGCGGTGATCGGTGAGGTTGCCAAAATGACCCCCTCCAATGTGAAACTGCTGAATTTGACAGTAGAACTGGGAGGCATAGAGGATCCAAAAACATCAGATAAAAAAGCCGCTGATAAAAATGTAAAAAAGATGTTAATCCTGGATGGTGTCATCCTGGGGGACCGGTTGACATTCGAATCGGCATTGGCCAATTATTTGGTCAATTTGAAAAAATCACCGATTGTGCGTCAGGCTAAAATTCAAAGGCAAACCGTAGAGTTGTTTGAAAATACCGAGGCGCTGCGGTTTACCGCTCAATTGGAGCTGGCGTAATATAATGGAAATTGTCAAGTTCTCCCAGAGAAGCCTTTTTTATTTCGCATTATTCGGTGTGGTCATTCTGGTTATTATTCTGCTGATGATTTACCCGGATTATCGCACCCTGGCAGCTTTGGATAAAAATATTAAACAGCTCAACACAAAGATTGAAACCCAGGAACTGCTCTCTCCACTTTTCCAGAAGATGCTGATTGAGGGCGATCTCAAGCTCCCGGAAGGGGTGGCTTTCCCGAAAGCGGAAAAGCTTACCCAGGATAAAACGGAAAGCATTGTTTCTGTTTTTTATGAACTTGCCGGCAAGTCCGGTCTCAAGGTGGTGGAAGTTTCCCCTGATGTTGAATCCAGCCTTAACGGATCCGGCTTTCTGTTGATGAATGTCGTCGTGAAAGGGGATTTTTTTAAGCTGCGTGAATTTCTGATGGAGCTGGGTAATTTGCCGTATCTTGAACAAATAGAGCAAATAAAGCTTCAAAATATTGACGGCGGCAAGGAAGTTCGCCTGAAGATCTGGCTGATTAAGGAAACTAAAGGGATAGGCTGAAGGAAATTAGGCTGAAGGCTGAAGGTGGATAGACTGAAGATTGAAGGAAATTAGACTGAAGGGCGAAGATAGAAGGCTGAAAGGAGCAGAGGTGAAGGTAATAAGGGAATAAAGGCTGGATACTGCCGGAGGCGTGACGAATAGCCTTCAGCCTTCAGCCTTCAGCCTTCAGCCTGCGGGTTCTCTCATGGCAAAACGTGAAAAGGTCATTCTGGTTATAATGTCGGTAGTTGTTGTGTTCGGCCTTTACAACTTTCTGTTTAGTTCTTCCGGCGCCAAAAAAAAACCGGCAGTCGCGGTAACCGGTGTTGCCGATACCAACAAATTTATCGCCGATGTTGCCAACAGCCTCAAAGATGCGTTTACGGAAACAGATATGTATATCATCCGGCAGGCCAGGAGCGAATGGAGCCAGGATCCTTTCTGGCATATGGAGCGCCAAGCGGAAACCAGAGCGGAAGTGATCGTGGAAAGCAGGAAAGAGGCCAAAGCAGAAGAAAGTCGAGTGTATACCGGATATCTGGAAATGGGAGCACAAAGGCTGGCCATCATCAATGGGGTCGAATATGAGCTTGGCGACGAACTGGGCCGGGGCGGGCCGGTTATAAAAAGCATCGATCCCAAACAGGTGGTCATCGCGGTCCCGGGAACGGCCGATGAGATTATTCTGCCACTCAAAGAGACAAGGTAATTACGGCTTGTTTCGAAGACGACGTGCACGTTTCCGCCGTATCCGGTTTGTGGCGGCTCTTCCCCATGAACTTAGTACATATTTTTATAAATACGTTAACGTGCTAAAATTCCTCCCCTGTCTGCGTGCGGGCACGCACAGGCAGGCGGTCTCTCTTTAAAAAAGGGAGGGGTAAAAATTCCCCCTTTATTAAAGGGGGCAAGGGGGATTTCAAAGAAGGTGTCTCAAAATCTATATTGCAGAATACGTGAGTGAATTTACGAAAGAGAGTACTTAGGCTTTGAACCACACAGAATCCGGGTGTGAAGATCGGGCGAAGGCAATGCGCCTCAAGACAAATATGGGAACCTTAATATGACTGTTAATCATTATTGTAAAAAATCAGCGCCATGGCTTGCTGCTTTCGTTATGATCGCGATCATGATCGGTGGATGCGCGCAGAAAAAGGACGTTAAAAAAGATACCTTTTTCGACAAGTGGAAAATAATGGCGGAAAGCTCGCGCGGATATTCTCCCTCAGTCAAAAAGCCTGTTGAAAAACCGCCGACCGTAACTCAGCCTGAAATTTCCACCACGGCAGCAAGACCGACTGAAGTAAGACCAACCGTGGAATTTGAAAAGCTGCTTCCCACAACGCCTGTCAGTATGAAAATGCATGATATTGACGTGACCGTCCTGCTCCGGGCATTGGCCAAGGCCGCCGATCAGAATATCATGATTAACGAGAAGGTTAAAGGCAAGGCCAACATCAATATCAGCAAGGCGCCCTGGGATCAGGTCTTTAAAGCGCTGTTGCGCACCCACGGACTGACCTATAGCTGGGAAGGGGACATCATCCGCATCATGACCATGGAGGATATGGCGCAAGACCTCAAGAGGGAGTCCCAGAAGCAGGGCTTTCGGCTGGTGGCGCAGCCTATGACTCAGGTTGTTAAGATCAATTATTCTGAAGCTGTGAAACTGAAAGCAAATTTGGAAAAATTTCTCACCTTAAATGCGGAGGGCAAACCGATCGGGTCGATCATGGTGGACGAGCACACCAACTCACTTATTATCCAGGCCATTCAGGCCGATATCGATGCAATCCTGCCGATTATTGAAAAACTGGACCGGCCGACCCATCAAATTCTGATTGAAGCCCATATCGTTGAGGCAACCAAGGACACCGCCCGTGAGTTGGGGGTTCAGTGGGGCGGGCTTTATAAGGGGGGTGGTAACACTTGGATTACTTCCGGGGCCAATACATCGGGGGTTATGGGAAATACCGTCGGCACTGCGATTGATCCCACCTCCGGGCTGGTGTCTAATTTTCCAGCCGCCGAAATTACGGGCAGCCTTCCCATGACCATCGGGTATGTTACACAAAGTATCGGGAGTTATATTTTGAATGTTCAGCTTTCAGCTCTGCAGAAAGATAACAAAATAAATATTCTTTCAAGCCCGTCCATTACTACTTTAGACAACCAGAAGGCGATTATCGAAAGCGGTACTGACTCGCCGTATCAATCCATTCAGGACAATACCGTTAAGGTCGAATATAAGAAGGCAACACTTAGTTTGGAAGTCACTCCCCATGTAATTGATGGCAAAATGTTGAAGCTGCAAATTAAGACAAATAAGGACGAGATTTTGAAAGAAGGGACTATAGGCCCCACTATATCAACTAAAATGGCAGAAACTAATATTTTGCTCTTTGACGGGCAAACAACCGTTATCGGCGGGCTGACAAAGGAGAAAACCGATAAGACTGAAACCGGTGTGCCTTCCTTGAAGGATATTCCCTTATTGGGCTGGCTTTTTAAAAGTGATAGCGATAAGGGAGCAATGGAAGACCTGCTGATATTCATTACCCCGCATATTCTCAAAGAACAACCATTTGAAGCGATTCAACCAAAACCGGCGGAACAGAAGCCTCCGGCAATTAAACCTGAAGTAGTTCCGCAATAAAGTGTCGATAAATGGATTATTTTCGTATCATTCATCTGATCAAGGAACCGTTTTCCAATTCGCCCGATCCGGAATACTTTTTCCAGTCCCGGCAGCACATCGAGTGCCTGCAGAAACTGGAACTCGCCTTACGCCTGCGTCGCGGTCTGAATGTAGTGATCGGGGAGGTGGGCACGGGCAAGACAACCCTTTGCCGGCAGCTCATCCGCAGGTTTGCCGGCGATAAGGAGTGTGAAACGCATCTGATTCTGGACCCTTATTTCAGCAATTCTTCGGAATTCCTGGGTACGGTGGCTGAAATGTTTACCGGGTTCCCTCCTCCGGCGGATCTCAACGACTGGCAGTTGAAGGAAATCATCAAAAAATATATTTTCCGCAAAGGTGTCGATGAAAACAAGATCGTTATCCTGATTATCGATGAAGGTCAGAAAATCCCCGATTTTTGTCTCGAGATTATGAGGGAGTTTCTGAATTTTGAAACCAACGACTACAAATTACTTCAGATCGCAATTTTTGCACAAAAGGAATTTGAAAATACGCTCGAAACGTATGCCAATTTTGCGGACAGGATTAATCTCTATCACATTCTAAGCCCGCTGAATTTTCGGGATACCCGCCAAATGATCCGGTTTCGTATCCGGCAATCCAGCGAAACGCCCAAGCCGCCGGCCGTGTTTACCCTTCCGGCCCTCTGGATGATCTACAGGGCTTCGGGCGGGTATCCGCGCAAGATCGTCAATCTGTGTCACCTCAGCATCCTGGCAATGATTATCCAGAACCGCTCACGGGCCGGCGGGATGCTGGTGCGTTCTTGCGTGAAGCGTTCATTTTCGGGGTTGATCCCGAAATGGATGCGCGTCACGACGACCGGCCTGGTTGCGCTGGCGATCATTATATTTGCGGCAGGACTGTTCCCGACAAAAATTAAAATATCCGATCTGTTGAAAACCCGAACGTCCGTCCCGTCCGGAACGCATCAGGAGCAGGTTGCTGCCACCACTCCTGAGATACAGCGTTCATTCGGTGGGGAAGGCACGTTAAAAGAATCTGCATTGAATACGGATAGCAATGATGCCTCTGGTTCAATTCAGGCAGCAACCATTTCGACGATACCGGCGACAGCCGAGCAGTTGCGGGAAGACAAAAAAAGATTTCCGTCGTTGCTGGGCCGGGTTGCCTTAAAGCAAAATGAAACCCTGTGGCGACTGATTGAGAAAGTCTACGGTGAATTCAGCTATCAGCATCAAAAATCTCTTCTTGGGGCCAACCCGCAAATAGCCAACCCCAATCAAATTGATGCCGGCCGCTTGATTTCCGTTCCGGCAATCCCGGCGGCCGTAAAGCCGCTGCCGCAAGCGGTCTGGTGGGTAAAACTGGAAGACAAGGACCGGCTGGACGAGGCCATTCAGGCCCTTCGATCGTATCCGGATGCGGCGCCGCCCATTCGTATGGTGCCTAACTGGAATCCTGCCGGTGATATCCGGTTTTCAATTTTACTGCGGGAATACTTTTTCGATGAAGCCATCGCCAGAGAGCGATTAGCGCAGTTGCCGCCGGTTTTTTCAAAAAAGGGAGAAATAATGACCGGCTGGGATGATGGGACGGTGTTTTTTGCCGATCCGTATTTGGTGAAGAAGTGAGAATCAAAAAGAGACTGGGCGAGATGCTCATAGAGGGCGGGCTGCTGACGGAAGAACAGCTTAACCATGCCATAGCCAATCAAAAGCGGACCAACCTGAAGCTGGGGCAGTTTCTGGTGCGCGAGGGCGTTGTCAGCGGTTCCCAGATCGTCGATCAGATCTCGAAACAATTGCGGGTTAAAAAATATACACCCGATAAGTATCCGGTTGATATGGAACTGGCCCGGGTTGTCCCTGTGGAAATGGCTCAGAAGCACCAGGTGGTACCTCTCCGGAAAACCCGTTACCTGCTGACCGTAGCCATGACCGACCCCATGGATATCAATACGCTGGATGCCATTGAAGTCCATACCAATACGGAAGTAGAGACGGTTATTTGTACGGATCAGGAAATGAACCAGTTGATCGGCAGCCTGTATGGCACCTATTCCGGTATCGGCGGCGTTTTGGAAGATATGGAGTATGAAAAGGAAGAGGAGGCCGAACGGGCTTTGCTGACAGAGGATGTGGAAGTCGGATCGCTCCAGGACATGGCTGAAGAGGCGCCGGTTGTCCGTTTAGTGAACTCGATTCTCGCCCAGGCGGTACGGGAAGGGGCCAGCGATGTGCATATCAGTCCGGAAAAGGACTATGTCCAAGTTCGGTTCAGGGTTGACGGCAAGCTGCACGACGTGCCGGCGCCGCCCAAGGCCATGATGCTCCCGATCGTTTCCAGAATTAAGATCCTGGCCAATATGGACATCGCGTTATCAAGGGTGCCCCAGGACGGCCGCTTTACGATTAAGATGGATAATAAGGAAATCAATATCCGCACCTCCACCCTGCCGACCATCTATGGCGAAAACATGGTTATCCGGCTGCTGGACACCAGCTCCGGCGTTTACTCGCTGGAGCACCTCGGTATGTCCGCACCCGACAGGGATAAGATCGAATCCATGGTAGTTAAACCTTATGGCATGATTCTTTGTACCGGCCCGACAGGCAGCGGCAAAAGCACCACGGTCTATTCCATGCTGAAAAAAATCAACAAGCCGGATATCAACATTATTACGCTGGAAGACCCGGTGGAATACCGGATGGAAAAAATTAGGCAGATTCAATTCAATCGCAAAGCCGGCATGACGTTTGCCAGCGGGCTCCGGTCCGTCATGCGGCAGGACCCGGATGTGATCATGGTGGGTGAAATTCGAGACCCTGAAACCGCAAGCATTGCCGTGCAGGCAGCCCTGACAGGTCACCGGGTTTTGAGTACGGTACATACCAATGACGCTGCCGGGGCCATTACCCGCTTCATCGATATGGGGATCGAACCTTTTCTGGTCTCTTCCGTTATGCTGATTTCGGTTGCCCAGCGACTGGTACGGCGGATTTGCGATTATTGCAAAAAACCCTACCAGCCGCCCCAGAAGGCCTTGGAATCATGGGGTTTGGACAAGGTTGAGGGCGCCACTTTCATGCAGGGGACCGGCTGTTTCAACTGCATGGACAAGGGGTTCAAGGGGCGTTCCGGGATTTACGAAGTTTTGGTAATCGATGACATGGTTCAGGAGATGATTTTAAACCGGCGCTCGGCCCAGGAGATCACCCGGGCCGCACGTCAGGCCGGGACCCTGACGACACTCATGGAAGATGCCGCTGCAAAGGTTCTGGAAGGTGTCACAACCCTTGAAGAAGCAGCCTCGGCTATTATGGCGTGAAATAGGCTAAAGGTGGATTAGGCTGATGGCTGAAGGCTGGTCAGGGGTCAGGGGTCGGGGGTCGGGGACCAGGGGGACGAAACCCATTTCTATCTTGTGGGGTAAGGCCGCTAAACTGCTCCTTCCCCCCTTGCGGGGGAAGGCCGGGAAGGCCGGGATGGGGGGATAACATGCTCTCAACTGCCAGGCATCTGAGGAAAAATCTAACGGATGCCGAGCAATTGCTCTGGCGACACATTCGCGGCCGCCAGTTAAAGGGCTACAAGTTTCGCAGACAATCTCCCGTCGGAAAATATATTGTTGATTTTGTTTGTTTTGAAAATAGACTGGTCATTGAACTGGATGGAGGACAACATGCACGTCGACGCAGTTATGACCATCAACGTGAACAATGGCTTCATTCTCAAGGATTTAGAGTGATAAGGTTCTGGAACCATGAGGTCTTTCAAGATATTGAGGCTATAAAAAAGGTTATTATTGTGAATTTAACCCCCCATCCTGACCTTCCCCCACAAGGGGGGAAGGAAATTGATGATAGTAATTCTCCTTTTTCATCAGGTAGGGGCGCAAGACTGCTATAGGGGCGAAGGTTTGGAGGGTCAGACCATTTAACGGACAGTCTTTGAAGATAAGAAAAAATGCCAAAATACACATTTCAAGCCATCAATGAGAACGGCAATACTTTTTCCGATGTGATAGAAGCCGATTCCATTGATATGGCGAACAGCATCCTGTCGGCCCGCGGTTACATCCCCGTGTCGGTTGCCGAGCAGGGCGGGGCGGGGGGGGGACTCCTGTGGACCCGGATCATGGAAAGCCTGACCCCGATCCGGACGGCGGAGCTGATCCTTTTTACCAAACAGTTCCGGACCATGCTGCGGGCCGGCGTGTCCATGATTAAACTGCTGCAGGTTTTGGAAAACCAGTCTGAAAATCCGGTACTTAAAAGAATCATCATAGACATGTCCAACGATATCAAGGGGGGGGCCAGCCTGTACGATGCTTTCCGTAAACATCCCCGGGCATTCTCGCCGTTGTATTGCGGCATGGTGCAGGCCGGTGAAGCCAGCGGCGCTCTGCCGGATATTCTGGACCGCCTGCTGTACATCGTTGATCATGAACACAAGATCAAATCGGATATCAAGGCGGCCCTGCAATACCCGATGATAGTGGTGTGTTTTCTGGGTATTGCTTTTTTTGTTCTCCTGACGTTTGTCATCCCAAAATTTGTGGGGTTGTTCCTCCGATCCAATATCGCCCTTCCCCTGCCGACCCGGATATGCATGCTGATGTATAAACTACTGTCCGATTACTGGTTTTTACTGGCCGGCGTGGTGGTTGCAGTCGTCGTTGTGCTGACCTATTATCTCCGGACGGAACAGGGCAAATTTGTGCGGGACGCTTTTCTGATGCGGATTCCGGTTTTTGGAAGCTTGTTTGTAAAAGCCGCCATGTCGCGTTTTGCCAGCATTTTCGCCATCCTGCAGTCCAGCGGGGTGGCTGTTCTGGAATCCATGAAAATTTTATCCGGAACTATCGGCAACGCAGCAATCGCCCGCGAATTCGAACAAATCACGGAACGCCTTGAACAAGGTCGCGGTATTGCTGAACCGCTGAAGTCCGCAAAGTATTTTACACCCATCGTTGTCAACATGATCGCCATCGGGGAAGAGTCCGGCAGCCTGGATGAAATGCTGCGCGAAATTTCCGAACACTATGACGTTGAACTGGAATATGCCATGAAGAAACTCTCCGATGCCATCGCTCCGGTTCTGACGGTGGGGCTGGCGTTTGTTGTGGGGTTTTTCGCACTTGCGATTTTTCTGCCCATGTGGGATCTTACCAAAATGGCGCATTAGGTCAGGGGTCGGGGATCAGGGAACAGGGAACAGGGGTCGGGTGTCAGGGAACAGGGAACAGGGAACAGGGAACAGGGAACAGGGAACAGGGAACAGGGAACAGGGAACAGGGAACAGGGAACAGGGAA
>JARGFK010000044.1 GCA_029211065.1 Desulfobacterales bacterium | reverse complement strand
GATGTGGCCCAGGCGGCTTATATCAACGGGTTTTTCGGCCACGCTTCCGAGATGGAGGACGATCAGTTCCCCGGCGGCGGCATCAGCGACGTGACAACCTGGCCGGCCCTGCTCACCGCCGCAGAATTTTTGAATCTCACCGGCGAAGAAACGGTGATCGCGCTGTATGTCGGTCAGGAAATGCAGAACCGGATCGCCATGTATGCTTCGGTGGGCACCGACGGGATCGGCATCTGCAATCTGCCGTTTATCGGCATTTACGGCGCCACCGCCTGCTGTGCCAGAGCATTCGAACTGACGGAGGAACAGGTCAAATCCTCCTTCGGTCTGGCCATGGTCACCGGCCTGGGCTATATGCACACTTGGGGAACCGATGCGCATTTTCATGAATCCGCCACCGTCTGTAAAAATGCGATTATCAACGCGATGCTGGCAAAAGACGGCGCCACCAGCAACCCGGTCATCGAAAAATGTCTGGACATGCTCACCGGTGGAGACAAGAACCTGGAATTCGACAAAATGCTGGAAGGCCTCGGCCAGGCGCCTTTTTATTCCAACAATACCTGGCTTAAAAAGTGGGGCTTCTGTTTTTTCACCCACAACTTTGTCGATGTGCTCGATAAAATCGTAAAGGAAAACAAAATCAAACCGAAAGACGTCGCCCAAATCACCCTGCATTTCGATCCCCTGCGGGAGGTCGTGGACCGGCCGGAACCCCATGACGCCGAAGACAGCCGCTTCAGCACTCAACATGTTCTGGCCTACTATCTGGTTCACGGGGAATGCAACCTGCTGACCTGCACGGAATCCGCCCTGGCGGATAAAAAGGTTGCGGAATACCGAAAGAAAATAAAGGTTCAATACCATCCCGAATATGAAAAACGCTATTTCGGCGGAGAAGGCAAAATGGATGTGAAACTGAAAAACGGAAAAACCTTTTCCGATGCCATGGACCAGCCATTAGGGTCGCCCAAGTATCCCCTGAGCATGGACCAGGTGGTGGATATCTACCGCAAATACTGCCAGGGAATCCTGTCGGACAGCCAGATCAAACGAACAACGGATTTGATTCTGAATATGGAAAATGAGCCGGATCTTCAGGAACTCTATGATATCTGCACCTTCAGGCATAGGGTGTAGCCTGTTTTCACCGTGCCCGAGGCCGCAGCAATAAACGGACCGAATTCTTTTTTTTTGAAAAAACTGCAGGTATGGCGCACAACGGAAAACAGCTGGTTATTCTGAAATCGGTATCTCTATGGAAAGGAGGTGGGGCCCCAAAAAAACGGAATGAAACGTTCCATTTTTTGCCATGTAAACCTTAACCTGTGAGGAGGAATATTATGTTAAGACTCGGTAATTTTAGAAAAGCAGCCTGGTTGGTGAGTGTCTGTTTCATTTCTTTTATTCTCGTATCAACGGTTTTTGTTGACAGCGCGTCGGCCAAACGGACCTTTGTCCGATTCGGCGGCAGCAACCCGGGAGGCTCCTGGTATACCATCGCAGGGGGCATCACCTCCCTTTTCAATAAAGAGATAAAAGACATGAACGCGTCGTCGGTTGCCACGGGCGGATCCGTGGATTGCAACCGCCAGGCCCGCAAACACAATCTGGACACCTGGCTGAGCCATTCGCTGCATGCCTATGACAACTGGAACGGAACGGGCATCTTTAAAGATGAAGGCAAGTTTCAGGATTTTAGAATGATGGCCGGTGTATACGAAAGCTGGCACCATTTTGTCGCCCTTGAAAAAAGCGGAATCAAAACCATGTCGGATATAGCCGGCAAAAAAATCGCGGTGGGCTCCGCCGGCAGCGGCGCCGCATCAAACTCCGAAAATATTCTGAAGGTCCTGGGACTCTTTGACAAGGTAGATCCCCTGTATCTGACATTTGATGCCAGTGGTCGTGCCCTGACCGACGGCCAGGCCGACGTCATCGGCATGAGCAGCGCACCCATGCCGGCCATTGTAACGGTTGAGGCCCAGCACAAGATTCACCTCATCGCCCTGACCGACCAGGAACTGGATAAGGCGATAAAGCAATATCCGGCCTACAAGAAGTCGATCATGCCGGCCGGCACCTACAAATCGTGGCAGAAGGATTATCCCTGCATCGGTTTCCAGGTGTATTGGATGGCCCACAAGGATCTCGACCCCAAAGTGGCCTATGACATGTTAAAGGTTGCCTTTGATCCCAAAAACAAAGACTTTCTGGCCAAAGTCCATCGCCAGCTCAAAACCCTGTCACCGGCCTTTGACGGAATGCAAAACATGGGCATTCCCCTGCATCCCGGGGCCGTCAGGTATTTCAAGGAACAGGGCATGAGTGTTCCTGCGGGACTGATCCCAAATTAGTCTGCCCGTTTCCGGATTTGCTGAAATCCATCCTTCCCGGGTTTTCCGCCTTGCCGGCGGAAAACCCGGGGAAGGAGATATCGGGTTACGAGTTGCGGATTGCGGGTGTGGGACTGAAGATGACCTGAAACGGGTTATGATCACCCCCGGTACCGTCCCGCGCCAAGTGAAACACACAATGACCCATAACGCGTAACCCGTAACTCGCACTCCTCAACCAAGGAAGGTACGCCATAGATGAGACAGTTAGACGGTATTTCCAAGATATTTGTGAACACGCTCGCCGCTCTGTTTACCCTATATTTTATCTATACCAGCGGTTTTGGTTTGGTCAGTATTGAGCTGCATCGCGGCGGATACCTTCTGCTGACCTATGTGCTCATCTTTCTCCTGTTTCCTTTCAGACGCGGATCAAAGGAATATAAAATTCCTTTTTATGATTGGATTTTGTGCGCCGCGACCATTACAGTAATCAGCTACTGGATCATCACCTACCCGGAATTCGGCGTCAAACGCATCGGAAATCCGAACCGGACGGACATCATCATGGGCGCGATCCTGCTTATCCTCTCCTTTGAAGTCGCCCGGCGGGTGGTGGGATATGTCCTCACCACCCTGGCGGCGCTATTCCTGCTGTATGCCTATTTCGGCCCTTATGTACCGGGAATTCTGGGCCATTATGGTTATACGCTTCCGCGCATCATTGAATTTTTATCCTGCAGCATGGGGGGTATTTACGGCATTGTCACCAACACCTACGCCACCTTTATCTTCCCCTTTGTTATTTTCGCCACCTTCCTGCAGGCCGCCGGGGCCGGGCCGGCCATCAATGAAATCTCACTGGCATTGGCCGGCGGAACCCGCGGCGGACCGGCAAAAGTGGCGGTAATCGCCAGCGGATTCATCGGTTCGGTCACCGGTTCTTCCGCTGCCAATGCGGTGGCCACCGGGTCCTATACCATCCCCATGATGAAGAAGGCCGGGTATCGTCCCCATGTGGCTGCTGCCGTTGAAGCGGCGGCATCCACCGGCGGTCAGTTCATGCCCCCGGTCATGGGAGCGTCAGCTTTTCTCATCGCGGCTTTTACGGATACCCCTTATTTTGATATCGTCAAGGTGTCCATCATTCCTTCTTTTCTTTATTTCCTGGGCGTCGGGATGATGGTGCATTTTATCGCCGCCCGGCGGGGCCTGGAAGGGCTTTCACCGGAAAATATTCCCAATTTAAAACGCGCCCTTTTGTACAAGGGATATCTGCTGCTGCCCATTTTTGTCATACTGGGCGCTCTCATGATGGGTTATTCCGCCAATATTGCCGCGTTTTACGCCATTCTGTCCACCTATCTCTTAAGCTTTATCCGCAAAGAAACGCGCATGACGCCCCCCAAAGTTCTCGATGCCCTCATCGACGGCTCCAAAACTTTTCTGATGGTGGGATCCACCGCCGGCGTGATCGGCATCATCATCGGTACGGTCACCATGACCGGGGTCGGCATCAAATTCTCCTCGGTGGTGCTGGCGCTTTCCCAGGGGATTCTGCCATTGACGCTGATACTGGTTGCCATCGGCGGTTATATCATCGGCATGGGGGTGACCATCACCGCCACCTATATTCTGCTTTCGGTTCTGGCCGTTCCCTCTCTGATGGACTACGGCATCCCCTTGCTGTCGGCCCACTTAATCGTTTTCTGGTTCTGTGAAACCGGGGGGGTCACGCCGCCCGTGGCCCTGGTGGCTTTTGCGGCATCCGGCATCGCCAAGTGCGACCCCAACCGTGCCGGATTTACAGCCGTGCGGCTGGCTTCACCGCTTTTTATCATGCCGTTTCTGTTTGCCTATACGCCTTTGCTCCTCGACGGCAGTTGGCCGAACGTGCTCGAGACGATTCTGAGCGCAACCATCGGGATCATTGCCTATGCCGGCATGATGCAGGGGTACTGGCTGCGGCTGGCCAATGTGATGGATCGTATTCTTCTGGGAATCGGCGCCTTTTGCCTGTTTGTTCCGAACATATATTCGGACCTCATCGGACTCGGGCTGTTGGCGGTGGCTACCGTTATGAACCGGAAGCGGCCGAAGACCCTTTAAACCATATTTATTTTATCCGAATCCATTCGGAATTTAACCTAAGGAGGAACAGCTTTAATGAAATTCAGATTTGAAAACAATGTGACAACTTTGCTGGAAGGGGCCATCGACTTTCACATCCACTCGGCGCCGGATGTGTATCCGCGCCTGTTAAACGACGTTGAACTGGCGCTTTCAGCCAAGGAAAACGGAATGCGCGCCATACTGGTGAAAAACCATTATTTTGAAACCGCCAGCCGGGCCCAAATTGCTTCGGAGGTCGCCGACTTTAAGGTGTTCGGCGGCATTGCCCTGAACCTCACCAATGGGGGCATCAACAAACACGCGGTCAAA
The DNA here is from genome assembly GCA_029211065.1 of Desulfobacterales bacterium. Lineage (NCBI taxonomy): Bacteria > Pseudomonadati > Thermodesulfobacteriota > Desulfobacteria > Desulfobacterales > Desulfobacterales bacterium. The sequence goes on along the minus strand of JARGFK010000044.1, from coordinate 31,043 downwards.
ATGGCGCTGAAACTGGGCGCCAAGCAGGTCTGGCTGCCGACAGTGCACGCCCAGTACTTTGTCCAGAACAAGAGCCATGTGGCCAACCTGGCCACCGAAATCGGCAGCGATGTACAGGGAATCTACCTGCTCAACAAAGACGGCAGTCTGCGTGAAGACCTTTTCCCCATCTTTGATTTGATCGCCGAGTATGATGCCATTCTGGGAACCGGGCATGTTACCATGGAGGAAGCCAAGGTTGCCGTAAAAGAGGCTGCCGGCCGCGGCGTCAAACGGATCGTGGTCACCCATCCGGCCGCAACTTTCGTTCATTACAGCATCGAAGATATGAAAGAGATCCTCGACCTGGGAGCCACCTACCTGGAACATACCTGGAACGACGTGACCCGTCAGGTATCGCATCCCTTACAAATCCAGGACCTTTTCAACGTCGTCAAAACCATGGGAGCAAAATACAACATCATGTCCACGGATGCGGGCCAGTGGCTGAATCCGCCGGCAGCACAGCAGATGGGAATTTACATGAATGAAATGCTCAAACGGGGCATTTCTGAAAAAGATGTTCGAACCATGACTGCGGTCAATCCCGCAAAGTTATTGGGACTGGAGTAAAGAATCCTGACATAGGGGGATAGGCTTTGGTTATCCCCAGAGAGGATTTGCTTTGTTGAAATTACAAATGTCAAATTCCAAATATCAAACAAAAATCCATAGTAAAGTCGGTTAACTCTGACCTGACTCTGAAAGCCAGATTTTCTATGCAGAAATACAAACTGGAGAAAAAAATGGACAAGAAAATCGGATTTATCGGACTGGGAGAAATGGGAAAATGGATGTCCCTCAACATTGTAAAGGCCGGTTATGATGTCACGGTTTGCGATATCAACCCTGAAGCGGTTAAATTCCTCACCGGCCAGGGCGCCAAAGCTGCTCAGCATCCGGCTGAATTAGCCGCTAAGGTCGACCTGATTTTTCTAAGCCTGCCGGACACCCAGGTGGTTGAATCGGTCATATTCGGAGAAAACGGCATCGTTCACAGCGCCAAAACGGGCCTGACGATTGTCGATCTGAGCACCATCAGCTATATGCCGACACTGGAAATAGGCCGCAAGCTGAAAGAAAAAGGAATTGTTTTTGCCGACGCTCCGATTTCCGGGATGGAGGCCAGAGCCAAAGAAGGAAAGCTGACGATCATGTTCGGGGGAGACCCCGCCCTTCTGGAAACGCTTCGACCGCTGCTGGACGCCATTGGAAACAAAATTGTCTACATGGGAAACGTCGGCAGCGGCCAGTTGACCAAGCTGATCAACCAGCTGCTCTTTAATATTTGCTGCGCGGGTGTCGCCGAGGTCCTGCCCATGGCAGCCAAGCTCGGGCTGGATCCGGAAAAGGTCACCGAAGTGGTAACGACGGGAACCGGCCGCAGTTTTGCTGCGGAATTTTTCTTGCCGTTGGCCCTTGAAAACCGATTTGACCAGGGCTATCCGTTGAAACACGCATACAAAGACATGATCAGCGCCGCCGAGATCTCGGCACACCAGAAGATTCCCCTGCCGCTGGTGCAGGCCACCACCGCAACCTTTCAGATGGCCTTGCGACAAGGCCTGGGCGCAGAAAACAAAGGGGCGCTGATAAAGGTTTTTGAACGCATGCTGGATATTGAGTTTCGAAAAAAGAAAGGAGCGTCATCATGAACGCACACCGGGGAAATCCGGAAGATATCACCGAGGCCTATTATCGCGGTCTGATGCATTCATCCGGGTACCGCCGGACGGACCTCGACAAACCGCAAATCGCGGTGGTCAATTCATGGACGGACGTCAACCCCGGCCACCAGCCCTTGAAGGAATTGGCCGGTCGGGTCAAGGAGGGCATCTGGGCGGCCGGCGGTTCGCCCGGGGAGTTCAATGTCCCCGCCCCCTGTGACGGTATGGCCCAGGGGCCGGGCATGCATTTCATTCTGCCCCAGCGGGATTTGATCGCAGCATCCATTGAGGCGATGGTCAGCGCCCATGGTTTTGAAGGAATGGTCATGCTCGGCTCCTGCGACAAAATACTGCCCGGCATGCTGATGGCAGCCGTCCGCCTCAATATCCCGACGCTGTTTATAACGGCCGGCGCCATGCTCCCCTGCCGCTTGAAGGACCGTACCGTGACCACGCCGGATTTAAAAGAAGCCATCGGCAAGCGCCGCAACGACCAGATCGATCAGGAAACGTTTCTAAACTGGCAGGAGCGCTTCTGCGCCTCGGCCGGGACCTGTTCGATGATGGGAACGGCCAATACCATGGGCTGTTTTCTGGAAAGCACCGGTCTGGCGCCTTTCGGCGCCACCACCATGCTGGCCTTTGACGGCGCCAAGGCCCGTCAGGCCCGCGATGTGGGCGAACGCATCGTTGCCCTTGTGCATGAAAAAAGGCCCTTTTCAGAATTCTTTAATCGGGCCAGCCTCGAAAACGGCATTAAATGCATATCGGCTTCCGGCGGCTCCACCAACGCTGCCCTGCACCTGATGGCCCTTACCCATCTGATGAAGCTTGATCTGGACCTGAAAGCCTTTGACCGGCTGCAGGCTTCCGTGCCCCTCATCGCAAAGTTTAAACCCTCGGCCGATTTCAACATCAGCGATTATCACGATGCCGGCGGGGTTCCCAGCCTAATGAAAAGCATCAAGGACCATCTTGACCTTGACGCCCCCCTGGCCATGGGGGGCCGGTTGGGAGACGCTCTGAAACACGCGATGGAACCGGACGGACGGGTGATACGGCCGGGGACGGATCCGCTGTCCCCCGACGGCTGCTTTTCGATTTTGTACGGCAACCTCGCCCCCGGGGGGGCCGTTGTTAAAAAAAGCGGGGTGGAACCCCGCATGCTGACGCATAAGGGGCCGGCATCCGTGTTTGACTCGGAAGAAGATGTCCGAAAATTTTTAATGGAAAAGGAAGTCAAGCCCGGTTCGGTGCTGGTTGTCCGCTACGAAGGCCCCAAGGGCGGGCCCGGGATGCGGGAATTGTCGATCCCTGCCGCCATGCTGGTGGGCATGGGGCTTCATACCTCGGTGGCCATGGTCACGGACGGCCGTTTTTCAGGCGCCACCCGGGGCCCCTGCGTGGGGCACGTTTGTCCGGAAGCCTGGGACGGAGGGCCCCTGGCGTTTGTTCAGGACGGCGATCTCATCGAAATAAATATTCCGGAAAATCGGATTCACTTGCACATATCAGACAAAGAATTGCTGCAACGTCAAAAAGCCGGCCCAAAACGACCCGATCACCCTGCCCCCGGATTTCTGGGCGCATATAGGAAAATGGTGTCGGGCGCCGATTCCGGCGCGGTCTGGATCTAAAACGGCGGGCGACGGTAAGGTTTTATGAACACGCTAAAAACCGTTGAAATCGTTTTCAGCCCGGTCTTCCGGGCCATCTTTCATCGCCCCCAAAAGACCTTGCTGCTGGGAAAGGGCGAAGAGACCCTGAAAGATCTGCTGCGCCGCCTGTCGGAGTTGTCCGGTGGAAAAATTGACTCCCTGATATTCGAAAAGGACCTTGGTTTTATTTCGGCGGGGCTGATGGTCAAGGTAAATGACCGAGTCTATACCGGAATCATGCTGAATCAAAAGCCGGTCCCGCTGGAAGATCAGGATGTCGTCAGCCTGCTGTACTATGTTTCTGGAGGATAAAATGGCCAAAGAAAGAATCTGGTATGTTGAGGATTCCGAAAATATGGATCAAATCTGCAGCCGCTGCCGGATGTGCGAATTGATTTGTACATTTCATCATCATGGGGTCGGCAATCCCTACCGCAGCCGGATCCGGGTGGTGGCGCTGGGCAAAGGCGTGGACATACCGGTCACCTGCCTGAACTGTGAAGACGCCCCCTGCGTGAATATCTGCCCCACCGGCGCGATGCACCGCCCGCAGCCGGACAGCATGGTCATCGTCAACCCGGACGTCTGCATCGGATGCGGCATGTGCGTGAATGCCTGCCCCGTCGGGGCCGTGATTCTGGACCCCGGGGAAGGGACCGCCCTTAAGTGCGACCTTTGCAACGGGGAGCCCCAGTGCGTCAAATATTGTCCCGCCGAGGTTTTAAAGCTGAGCGGTTCGTCGCAATTTTCCAAACACCGGATGAAGGGTTTTGCCCGGCTGCTGCAAGCGCAAACGATTAACACGGAGACAGGCTTAAAATGAACAGATTTCAAGGCGGTTATGCCGGCCGGATTTTATACGTAGACCTGACGGACGGAACCATAGACAACAGACCCCTGCCTCGGGAGTTTGCCGAAAAATATATCGGCGGCCGGGGATTCAGCTCCCGCATCCTGCTGGATGAAGTCCCGGCGGATGTCGACCCCTACTCCCCCCGCAACGTCGTGGTCATCGCTTCCGGGGCGCTTAACGGTCTCCCCATGCCGTCGGCCAGCCGGCTGGTCACGGCCACCAAGTCTCCCATGACGGGCGCTCTGGGGGACAGCAACTCCGGCGGCTACTTCGCGCCGGAGCTGAAGTACGCCGGTTTTGACGCCATCGTCGTCAGGGGCGCTTCCAAAGAACCCGTTTACCTTTTTATTAAGGACGGACAGGCCGAGCTGCGGCCGGCGCAGCACCTCTGGGGCTGCAAGGTTCATGAAAGCCACCAGAAGATCGTGGCTGAAACCAATGACGAAGACACGCACGTCCTGGTGATCGGGCCCGCCGGTGAAAACATGGTGCGCTACGCCTGCGTGGTCACGGACAAGGAAAGCGTCGGCGGCCGCTGCGGCATCGGCGCCGTGCTGGGATCCAAGCGTCTCAAGGCGATTGCCGTGCGCGGGACCCGCGATGTGAAGATTGCCGATCCGCCGCGTTTTAAAAAGGTGATCGACGACTACCTCGTGTCGATTGCCGGCGAAGCCTGGACCGAAAGTCTGCGGCGACTGGGTACGCCCTTTTTGACCGAACATCGCCAGACCCTGGGCATCTGGGGCGCCAAAAACTTCCAGTCCGGTATCGTGGAGGGAGGCGAAAAAATCAGCGGGGAAGTCTTTCGTAAAAAGTTTCTGGTCAAGCCCCTCGGTTGTATGGCCTGCTTCATCCGGTGCCGGCGCTATTCCGCCATCACCGCCGGGGATTCCCCTTTTTATACCAAGGGCCCGGAGTACGAATCGATCCATGCCCTGGGTGCAAAACCGAATGTCACCGACCCCGAAACGATTCTGCGGGCGCATTATCTCTGCGACGAATACGGCATGGACGAACAATCCGCCGGTTCGGCCATTGCCATGGCCATGGAACTGTTCGAAAGAGGTCTGCTCAAGCGAGATCAGACGGACGGCCAGGAGCTGACGTTCGGAAACGGGGAAGCGCTGCTGTATTTCATCGACAAAATTGCGTCCCGACAGGGCTTTGGCGACCTCCTGGCCGAAGGGACCAAAGTGATGGGCGAAAAGTTGAATGCCGAATACTACGCCATCCACGTAAAGGGGCTGGAAGTGGATGCGGCCGATCCCCGCAAGCAGGAAACCCGGGCCTTGACCTATTGCGTGGCCACCCGGGGCGCCTGCCATCTCCGGGGGAATCCCTACATCGACGAGTTCATCAAGCCCGAAGAGGCCGAGGCCTATTTTGGAACCGCCGCCGTCAGCGATATCAACTCCCTGGAGGGCAAGGGCAAAATGGTCGCCTGGAGCGAGGATTGGGTCACCCTGTCAGACCTTATGGGCATCTGCAAATTCGCCTGGTACCGCTCCCGCGACTTTTCAATGCTTGTCAAAAGAGGGCTGGACATGGTTGCCGAGGCCTATCAGGCCGCCACCGGGATCCCCATGACCAGCCGGGAGATGTACCGCTGCGGTGAAAGGGTTTACAACGTTGAGAAAATCTTCAACCTGCGGCAGGGCTTCGGCAGGGCGGCGGATTATCCGCCGGAACGTTTTTTCAGGGAACCCCTGCCGACAGGTCCTGCCAAAGGCGCCGTCCTGAACCGTGAGCACTACGACCGGCTCTTGAACGATTATTACGAGGCGCGTGGATGGTCCCCTGAAAGCGGTGTTCCAACCCCGGAAAAATTAAAAGAGCTCGGCCTGGCGTCAGATGAAATCCAATAAGCAAATTTTCTTTCATCCTGAAAGGTGTCTACTGTGCCTGTCCTGCGTCCTGGCCTGCCAGATGAAGCATGCGGGCGTCACGGACGTCAGCCGGATCGAAAAAGGCCAAAAACCGGGCCGGAGCCTGAAAGTGAGTTTTTCAGGCGGGACCCCTTGGATCTGGAAGTGCCAGCAGTGTCAGGTTGCGCCCTGTGCCGAGTCCTGTTTTACCGGCGGCTTGCATCTGGATCAAAAGAGCAGGGCTGTCGTCCAGGATCGGGAGGCCTGTGTGGGCTGCGGTTCCTGCGTGCTGGCATGTCCCATCGACGGGATCGGACTCGATCAGGGGGAACACCGGCCGGAAAAATGCGATCTCTGCCGGGATGAAGACGTGCCGGCCTGCGTACGGGCCTGTCAGAGCCGCGCCCTTGACTATGACGAAGGGGAGCGATTTGCCGCCCAAAAGCGTAGGCATTTTGTCAAAAAATTAATGGGGGCGAAGTGAAAAACAACTTTTCGTCAAACCGGGAATTTCCACCCTGCGGCTACGGCCAAAGCGGCTTATGCTGTTCGGCCTGCCTGGAGGGCCCCTGCCGCATCAGTCCCTTCGACCGAACCATTGAAAAAGGCAAATGCGGGGCTTCCGCCGACAGGCTGGTAGCTGCTAATCTGCTGCGGATAATTGCGGCCGAGACTGCCGCGCGACTGGCAGACCTGGCGCAAATCGTCCATCAAGGCGGGGCCTCCTCAATCGGACAACCCGTCGTGGGGATGGAAAACCCGGGGGTCACAAAATATATCTCCGGCAAATACGGCCTGAACCCGGACGCTATCAGGAAAACCGGTTGCGCCGATCTGCTGAAACATGAAGTCAAGGCCTTGTTGTCCCTGGATCTTTCGGCGGGTCATTTAACACCCTTCTGGTCGCGTTTATATCCGGCCCAAATGTTTCCCCGGTTTTACACCGGCGAAATTCTCCCGAGAACCTCCCTGACACTGACCGCACTCAGCGCCTTTCAACCGGTTCAAAAAGAGGACGCGGCCATGGAAGACATGTTGCGGACATGTCTGAAAGTTTCCCTGGTTTTTCTGATATGCGAGGAGCTGATTCTTGACCTTGAAATCCTCCGGGAGAAGGGATCTTCCCGGGGAGCCGGAAAATCCGACCCGGAAGTTGCTGAAACCCTTGATGCGACGCAGCCGTCCCCTGTCGTAATATTACTGAAAACACCGGGGCAAGGGGGCGATGATCATCTTGAGCAGGAAATTAGAACGTTTCGCAAACAATGGCAGGGCGCCCTGGTGGAAATGTCGCGGCCCCCGGGATTCTTTGACATCAGCCGGCAATTTTACCGCCGCTACTCCCGCCCCCTGACCCATACCGCACCGCTGGTCTTCGCCCTGACCCCTTCGTCAGCGCTGGTGGTGGGTATCCTGGCCTGCGGCTGTTCGGTCTTTTCCCGGCCGGGACTGCCCCTTTACGGCAGCGAGCCGGTCAGCCGCTTTTTCAGCAGAGAGCCAGAGGGGGACCGCAGCGCCGTTTATTTAGCCCCGGAGGCCGGTGATTTAATTTCCGTCGCCCATAACTATTTCAGGAAAATGCCATGACATGTGTCATTATCGGCAGTGGCCCAGCGGGAGTCTGCAGTGCTGAAGCGATTCGCAGCCGTTTGCCGGACGAACCAGTGATCATGGTATCAAAGGATTCAGCGCCGGCCGGTTCACCGGTCATGCTGACATACTGGCTCACCGGAAAATACGACCCCCGGCGACTCTACTTCAGAGATGACGACTGGGCTGAAAAAAATTGCATCACCCTTAAGACCGGCGTCGAAGCTGTTTCCCTGGACCCCACCGCCAACCGGATTTTCCTGGACAGCAAGGAATCGCTCCAATATGACCGGCTCCTGATTGCCAGCGGGACTTCGGCAACGGCCCTGCCCATCCCCGGCGGCGATTCCCGGGGCGTCGGCTTTTTCCGTCATCTCTACGACGCCCAGGCCTTTCTAAAAGATGAAACCGGCGTCGAACAGGTGGTGATTATCGGAGCGGGTTTTATCGGGCTTAAGCTCGCCTGTCATCTGTCTGAAAAAGGCGTTGGGGTCACCCTTCTGGAAAAGGAACCCCGCCTGGCGGCCCGGATTTTTGACGAAGCGACTTCCCGACGGGTTGAGGAGACGCTGCGCCATCACGGAATCAATGTGGAAACCTGCGTTGAGGCCAGCGAAATCCTGCACCACAAGGGCCGGGTCAAAGGCATTCGCCTGAAGGACGACCGGTCATTCACCTGTGAGCGGGTCATTCAGGCAGTGGGGGTAGCGCCCAATGTAGAATTCCTCCGGGAGAGCGGCATCCGGTTGCAGCGCGGCATCGTCGTCAACGACCGCATGCAGACCAATATGGCCGGTATCTACGCTGCCGGAGATGTAACCATCACCACGGATTCCATCACCGGCGAACCCTTTAACAATGCCACCTGGCCGGCAGCCACCCGACAGGGTGCGGTGGCCGGCGCCAATATGGCCGGTGCAAATCGCAGATACCTGCAAAATTTCCCCGTCAACGCCCTTGATCTTTTCAGTCTGCGGGTGATGGCGGCCGGCCATCCGTTGACGGACCCGGGACCCGATGTTGAGATTACAGTTCAGGAAAGACCGCATCTTTATCGAAAACTCGTGACCCGCGCCGGAGCCCTGATCGGTTTCATTCTGGCGGGGGACGTAACCGGGGCCGGGGTGCTTTTAAATGCCCTCAAGTCAAAGAAAAAAATTGCCGGGCCGCTGGGGGATGACACTTTTTCCCTGCAAGACAGCGTACCGCCGAATTTAGGCTATCGCCGAGGATATATCTTTTAACGACTAATAAAATCCGAATCAGTGATCACGCTCAAAGGACGCAGTACGAGGAAGCCCCCTTAAAAAAAGCGAAGCATCGTTCACTTTAAACACAAAACTCGAATATCGATATTCGGATTTCGAATTTTATTTTTACTAAACATCAGGAGGCAGTCAGTGAACTACCCACACGTATTTCAACCGTTTAACCTCGGCAGCATCACGCTGAAAAACCGCCTGGTCATGTCCCCCATGACCATGAATTACGCCACCGAAGACGGGCGAGCTACCGACAAGCTCATCAGGCATTACCTGGAGCGTGCCAAGGGCGGCGTGGGCCTGATCATGGTGGAAGGAACATACTTTACTCCCGAGGGAAAAGGCTATCTTCGGCAGCTCGGTCTCTGTTCTACCGAACACGCCCGTGCGCTGGAGAAAATGACCCAAGCGGTACATGCCCTGGGCAACGGCGCTAAAATATTCATCCAGCTCCATCATGCCGGTGCGCGCACCTCCGCCAAGATCACCGGACTGCAGCCGGTGGCCCCCTCCGGGGTCTCCGCCTATCCGGGTGGAGAAATTCCCCACGCCCTGACCGTCCCTGAAATTAAAGAACTGGTCCGGGCCCATGTCCAGACGGCTGTTTGGGCAAAGGAGGCGGGCTTTGACGGGATTGATCTGCATTGCGCCCACGGATACCTGATCCCGGCCTTTCTCTCGCCGCTTTCCAACCGGCGGAGCGACGCCTATGGCGGAGACCTGGCGGGCAGAACCCGCTTCCTGCTGGAAATTATCGCCGGGATCAAGGAACGCTTGGGCGCAGCGTATCCGTTGACCATCAAGATCAGCGGCGATGAATTCATGGAAGGCGGGCTGAGGATAGATGAGATGATCCGGGTTGCTCAGATCGCCCAACAGGCGGGGATTGACGGGATTACCGTTTCCGCCGGTTCGGTCGGCGGCAAAAAACGGGGCTCCCTTGAACAGGCCCACCAGATCCTGCGGACCATGCCCATGATGACGGCGCCTGGCTGCCTGGTGCCGCTGGCGGAAAAATTCAAGGAAAATCTCAACATCCCGGTCATCACCGTAGGGCGTATCAATCATCCCTCCCTGGCCGAAGACATTCTGGCCCAGGGCCGGGCAGACCTGGTGGCCATGGGGCGTCCGCTGCTGGCCGACCCCTACCTGCCCCAAAAGGCCATGGATGGAAAAGAAGCGGACATTCGCCTGTGCATCGCCTGCAACGAAGGGTGCTACAAACGGATTTTTCAACAGCTCGACATCCGCTGCGCCATCAACCCCATGACCGGCCGGGAAGATGACGCCGCCCCTTCCCAAACTCCCGCCCCCAAAGCGGTTGTGATCGTCGGCGGCGGTCCGGCGGGTCTGGAAGCAGCCTACAGCGCCTGGCAAAGAGGCCACAAGGTCACCCTGATGGAAGAGAACCGGAAACTGGGAGGGCAGTTGAATCTGGCCGCTTCAGCGCCGGGACGCAGCGAGATCGAAAATATCAGGCAGTTTCTTGTCAAACGGCTGGCGGCAACCGATGTGGCTATAATAACCGGCCAAAAAGCATCTGTTGAGCTGATCCGGCCGTATCGACCGGATATCGTTATCTGCGCCACGGGCGCACGCCCGCGCACAGTGGATATTCCCGGCCTCCAAACCCATGCAAGTATGACCGCCTGGGAGGCCATCGCCGGGACCGCTACGCCGGTTTCTCCCTGTCTGGTGGTGGGCGGCGGGTTGGTGGGTTGTGAGGCAGCCGATTATCTGAGCGAACACGGGCACCGGATCGTTCTGGTTGAGATCTTGCCGGGGATCGCCTCGGACGGAGACGCCGACACCCAGGCTTTTTACGATATGAAATTTGCTAAAAATAAAGTGGCGGCCTACACCGCGACCCGAATCGAAAGGATCGACCGGCATGCGGCCGTCCTGGAAAGGGACGGTGAAACGATCACGGTCCCGATTGAATCGATCGTTCTGGCGGTGGGCGCCGAACCCATCGACAGTTTATCGGAAGAACTCGCGGCAGCCGGAATTTCTTGCGTCAAAATCGGAGACTGCGTGACGCCGCGGCGAATCCTGGACGCCGTGCATGAAGGCTTTCAGGCCGGCTGCGCCCTGTAATTTTGGAATGATGGCATACTGGAATGTTGGAATAATGGGTTCATCTGTATCAACACTCCATCGTTCCAATATTCCATTATTACGTGACTGTCTTGTAGAATTTTCGATGCTTTAAATTATAACTTCCTGTGAAAGGAGAACAACAATGAGCACAAAAGAATGGCCGATTTCATATTGGCACTATATGCCGGGCCCATCCAGCCCGATCCAGATGATGCGCGGCGCCTTGAAGGTCATGGACTGCGGCGGCGTAAAACCGGGTGAGACGGTTCTGATATCCACCGATACCAACAAAATGCGGATCGCCGAATCACTGGCCGGAGCCGCCTACGCGGTGGGCGCCACCCCCATCATCATCATGATTCCGCCTGTGGGCGTCCACGGCGCGCAACTGCCCGAGCCGGTTGTAGCAGCCTTTAAAGAAGCGGATGTATTTCTGCAGCCCTCCACCTGGTCCCAGACCCATACCCGCGCGCGGGTTGAAGCCATCAAAGCCGGCAAGCGCGGCTGCACCATGTGTGAGATTACCGAAGATGCCCTCTGTGTCGGCGCCATCAACGCCGACTACGAGGCCTGCGACCGTCTGGGACGTAAACTCGGGGCCGTACTGGAAAAAACCGAAAAAGTACGAATCACCAGCCCCGCCGGCACCGATATCCGGGGAATAGTAAAGGACCGTCCGGTGCAGTATGAAACCGGTTTGTTTAAACTCCCCGGGCAGTTCGCGGCATTTCCGGACAGCGAGATCAATATCTCGCCGCTGGAAGGAACCGCCCATGGCAAAATCGTCAGCGACGTGAGCATCATGAGCGTCGGCATCACCCTGTACGGTCCGGTGACCCTCATCGTCAAGGACGGCCGCATCACGGATATCCAGGGCGGCATGGCCGCCGCCAAACTCCGTCAAATCCTGGAAGTGCTCAACGACGAAAAGGCTTACAACTATGCCGAATTCGGCATCGGACTGAACCCAGAAGCCAGGCTTGCGGCAACCAACCTGGAAGATCTCGGCCGCCTGGGCAACTGCCACGCCGGCATCGGCAGCAGCTTTGCCATCGGCGGCAAGGTATTGGCCCCCAATCACATCGATGCGATGTACAAGGACGCAACGGTGTATTTTGACGGAAAAGTCGTACTCGAAAACGGTATTTGCAGATTATAACCGTCGCAGCAATCACATATAAAACAGAAGCCGACTTCTAAATTAACCCTGTTAAAAAGGAGTACCGGATGGAAATCGCCGAAACATTTGCAAAGTTCGTTAAGAACACCCATTTTGAAGATATTGACGAGAGTGTTGTCGAACATATCAAAAAGCTGACTTTAAAGCAGGTGATGGGGATGCTCCTGGGTTCCTCAGTCCCCCCCTCCCAGAAATTCATACCCTATTTTAAGGACAACCTCGGAAAGCCGGAATGTGGTGTTTACGGCTGCGGCTTCAAGACCGATGTCGCCCAGGCGGCTTTGCTGAACGGGTTCTTCGGACATGCCTCCGAAATGGAAGACGATATGTTTCCCGGGGGCGGCATCAGCGACGTCACAACCTGGCCGGCCCTGCTGGCAGTGGCGGACAAACTTAAACTTTCCACCCGGGAAATAATCGTGGCCCTTTACGTCGGCCAGGAAATGCAGAACCGAATCGCCATGTGGGCCGGAGTTGTGACGGAGCCCCTGGGCATCGCCAACTTGCCCTTCATCGGAATATACGGCGCCACTGCCAGCTGCGCCCGGGCCTTTGGCCTGACTGAAGAGCAAGTCCTGAATTCCTTCGGACTGGCCATGGTCCAGGGGCTGGGATATATTCACACCTGGGGAACGGACGCGCATTACTGGGAATCGGCCACGGTCTGCCGCAACGGCGTACAGAACGCCCTGATGGCGCAGTTGGGGGCCACCACCAAACCGGTTATTCGGAAAAGCCTGGAGATGCTGGGCCGTGGTTTCAGTGAAAAAATCGAGTTTGATAAAATGACCGAAGGCTTGGGGAAGCCGCCCTTTTACACCAACAACACCTGGATAAAAAAATGGGGCTTCTGTTTCCAGAACCATAACTTCGTCGACAACATCGCCGACCTGATGCGCAACAACAAGCTGGCCTATGAAGACATCCAGGAAGTGACGGTGCACTTTGACGAACTGAGGTTTATCCTGGACCGCCCGGAACCGAAGGACGCCGAAGACAGCCGCTTCAGCATCTACCATATGCTGGCATACCAGATGATACACGGGGAATGCGGTCTTGAAACCAATACCGAAGACGCCGTCCACGACCCGCAGATCGCCGAAGCGCGAAAGAAGGTCAAAGTCGTCTATCATCCCGAGTATCCCAAAAGATACTATGCCGGTGAAGGTCGGCTGGACCTGAAGCTCAAAAACGACCAAACCATTACCGGTTATATGGAGCAACCCTACGGGGGGCCCAAGTATCCCTTGAGCATGGATCAGGTGGTCGCCATCTATCGCAAATATTGCAAGGGAATCATTTCGGATGAAAAAATCGCGCGCACCGAAGCGATCATTCTGAACATGGAAAACGAGCCGGATTTTCAGGAACTTTTCAGGATCTGCACATTTACGAATGGGTGTGAAATTATTTAGACATGGCCGCGTAAGCGGCGACCGGGGCGGCCGCATTTCGGAGCGGGAAACTGTTTGAACGCATTAGGGCGCGTTGGGCCGAACAGCGCGACGGATTCCCACATAAAAGACGGGCGTCAATGAACCTCCTAATACCCTCTGTCGGTCCGGGTCCTGTTCGGCCCTACGCGCGCTTATGCGTGAGTTTTTCACGATTCGAAATGCGGCCGCCCGGTCGCCGCATGTCCATTGAATTGTGTACCCCTTAGTAAATAGACCGGCCCGCATAACCGCAGGCCGGTCTATTTTGACGATAAAACCTTTTCAGATGGATTTATAATTTTACTTCTTCATCCCCGGGAGGCGATTTTATAATAATCGCCCGAAGGGACTCGGTGTCGCTTGCGTTGCTGGTGGCATGGGGAACGTTGGCAGGAACAAAAACCACCGACCCCGGGCTGATTGCCTGGGAGTCTCCGTTTGTTTCCGAAACGCCTTTTCCGGACAGAACATAAATGACCTCTTCCTGGGTCGGATGAACATGAAGCTTGTGGGTATATCCCGGAAGATATTCGGTGATGTTAACCTTGATTTTTTCGGATCCGGTCGATGCAGGCCCGATCAAATTTTTGGTAAGCCCCCATTCTACTTTCTGAAATTCAACTTTATCACTCAGTACGATTTTTCGCATGGTTACTCCCTGAATATTATTTTTGGTCAAATGCTTTGGCGCCCAGTTCCTTGAGTTTCTGTTCCGGTCCGGGGGGCGCATAAATCACCACGTAAGTCAGATCTGCACCGGGGTCGACATTGATGCTGTGCATGACGCCGGCCGGCGTAAAAACCGCCATTTCCGGTTTGATCTGATAGGTTATATCTCCCATCACCATGTTTCCGGTCCCGGACAGAATGTACCAGCAGTGCTCCACGTCGTGTTTATGGGCGGCCCCGGTTGTGCCGGCCTTGCTGGTATTCACCAGCAGTGAAAAGTTTTTTGCGCCGCTGATGTCCTTGTCGATCAGGATTCGATACGTCCCATTACCGCCATGGAGGGTCCCGGTAACCGCTTCCTTAAGCGGTACAACGAATTTTTTCGTCATCTTTCAATTCCTTTCTCATTTGAAAATTACACTGCCGTAATCACCAGCGACCCAAAAGAACCTGCCAATTTTAATGCAGCGTCACTGTTAATTTCAACTCTCTCTAAAATATAATTACCGCAAATTGTCAAGGTCGAATTCCACTGTTCTATTCTCCTTCCATGGCTGCCTATGCTATTGTCAACCCGGAAAATTCTCCAAGCCATATCCCCCCTACCGATCTATCGGACGCTTGCCGGAGAAACGCTCAAATATATTGACTTCGATGAAAGATGTATTACAAGTATCAAATCAATTCGCGTGGCGTTAAAGTTAAAAAAACAATCCCGGTCGGTATGTCTGAAAAAAACGATATTAACATGTCATCTTCTCCCAGCATTGATTCCATCGAGACCCAGCAGTCATCCTATCGCTGGCTGTTGCTGGCAATGGTCTGGCTGCTGTACGTCTGCCATGGAATTATCCTGCGTTCGCCCTCCCCGCTGATAACACCCATGCTCAAAGATCTCGCTATGTCATACAGTCAGATGGGGTTTATCCTGGGATCATGGCAGTTGACCTATCTGGCGGTGGCCATCGCAGCCGGAATTATGCTCGATAAATGGGGGCTGCGCAAATCCCTTTTTCTTGGCGCTGTCATCATGGCCCTGTCTGCGGCACTCCGCTTTTTTGCCCAGGGTTTTGGGACCTTGCTTCCCATGGTTGCGCTTTTCGGCCTCGGCGGCCCCATGATCTCAATCGGCGCCCCCAAAGCCATTGCCATGTTTTTCAGGGGAAAAGACCGGGGCACCGCCATTGGAATCTATGCCACCGGCCCATGGGTGGGCCAGATGACTGCTCTGGCCGCAACCAACGCCGTGGTTATGCCGATGGTAGGGAACAGCTGGCGTTTGACCTTCGTGCTTTACGGCTTGTTTACCTTCGGCGCCGCCTTGCTTTGGTGGATTTTAGGGAAGAAAGCAGGCCCGGTAGGAAAACCGGAAAAATCAGATTTCAGACATATCTTAAAACAGCTGTTTGGGGTTCACAGTGTTCGCATTATCCTGCTGGTGGGCATCCTGCTCTTTGCCGTTTCCCACGGCTTCAACAGCTGGCTCCCCAAACTGCTGGAAAGCGCCGGACTTTCCCCCTCTGCCGCCGGGGTGTATTCTTCAATACCGTTTATTTCCGGGATACCGGCGGTATTAATCATCCCCCGGCTGACACCTGCCGGTTTCAGGGGACCCATGATTGCGCTGCTGGCATTGCTGGCCGCCCTGACGATCATACTGACCTCCACCATGACCTTGCCCCTGCTGCTTAATCTGCTCCTTTACGGCATTGCCGGCGGATCCCTCGTTCCCCTGGTGATTTTGACCCTGATGGAAACGCCGGGAGTCGATTCTGAATATATGGGTGCGGCCGGCGGCCTGTTTTTCTGCATTTCCGAGATCGGAGGCTTCTTCGGGCCTTTTATCGTCGGCTACCTGGTGGACCTGACCGGATCGTTTATGGCGGGCGCAATTCTCCTGGCGCTTCTTGCAGCGGTCATGGCCGTTTTGATGGTGCGGTTGAAAACCACTGCGGGCGCTCCTTGAAAAAAGCGCCTGACGATCCGAACATTGATTTTTATAAAGCTGTAGGATAAATTTTCCTATAAAAATTCAAGGAGGAAAATATGAGTTTAGAAGTGGGAATGATCGGACTGGGAATTATGGGATCGGCCATCTCGGCGAACCTGTTGAAGGCAGGGATTTCAGTTGTGGGATATGATGTCGTCAAAGAACAGGTTGATCTGCTTGTCGGCAATGGCGGAAAAGGCGCCGCTTCCCCGAAGGCTGTCGCCGAAAAAACAGACATCGTCATCACCCTCCTTCCCAGTGTAGCTGCACTGGACGAGGTTGTCTGGGGAGACGACGGTTTACTGGCCGCCGATCATAAGGGACTGATCGTGGTGGAGTCCGGCACCCTTCCCCTGGAGGACAAGCTCAGGGCCCACGCCGCCCTGCAAAACGCCGGCATGGTGATGCTCGATTGCACATTAAGCGGCACCGGCGCCCAGGCCGCGCAAAAAGATCTTGCCGTCTACGGCAGCGGAGACAGCGCCGCTTACGACAAATGCGTGCCGGTGTTTGAGGGCTACTCGCGCTCACATTATTATCTGGGTGAATTCGGCAACGGCAGCAAGATGAAATATGTCGCCAATCTGCTGGTCGCCGTCCACAATGTCGTCGCAGCCGAAGCGTTTGTCCTGGGAATGAAATCCGGCCTTGATCCCGAACTGATTTATAAGGTCATCAGCGACGGCGCCGGCACCTCCCGCATGTTTGAGGTGCGCGGGCCCATGATGGTTCAGGGCGGGTATGACGAGGCCACCATGAAAATGGATGTCTGGCAAAAGGACCTGAACATTATCGGCAGTTATGCCAAGAAGATCAACTGCCCGACGCCGCTGCTGGCTAGCAGCGCCCAGGTCTATATTGCCGCCATGGCAGAGGGGCGGGACAAGCAGGATACAGGCTCTGTCTGCGCCGTCATGGAAGGATGGGCGAATTTTAAAAGGGAAAAATAGCCGTTGTAGCGGGTGTCAAAAAAACGTTCCATTATCCCAGCGTTTTTTTCTACAACCGCTTATACCGCCATTCATTGTTTCGGAACTTTATTATGGAAAGTGGTATAAATGCGCTGCGCCCCGATGGGAAAGCGCAGCGCATCACAACCGTTATAACGGATCCCCCGTATCCGGTGTAAGGCCGACAGACTGGATGCCGTAAACTGCACAGATTTCGTCATTTTCAGAGACATCGCCGCTGATTCCCACCGATCCGAGAATGTCGCCTTTGTCCGAACGGATCAACACGCCGCCGGGGACCGGAACCATGCGGCCGCCGGACATGTCCGAGAGCGCGTTGAAAAATATCGGAACCTTGGTTGCCCGCCGGTGGAGTTCACGGCCGCCGAATCCCATTCCCAGGACCCCCCAGGCTTTTCCAATGGCGATCTCGGGCCGCAGGAGACTGGATTTATCCTCGCGTTTGAGTACTTTCATCTGTCCGCCGGCATCAAGCACGACTACCGTCAGCGGAAAGAATCCCATTTCTTTTCTTTTCGCCAAGGCTTTGTCAACAATCTGTGAAGCGATATCGAGCGTTAATTCCTGCATTTTGTCTTCCTCCTATATTAATTAAGCAATTGATCATTCTGGTCGAGATTTTACCAATCGTTGTCTGGTGATATATTTCAAACCCCTTTGAACACCGGAGCGAATAATTCATCCACATCCAGGATCCGGGGGGTAAGCCCCTGCTGGTGGGCATATTGAACCAGTTTTTCAAGGGTCTTGCGATTGGCCTCGATGCCATAGGGCCAGAAATCCCGTCCGAATAGGGTGTAGGTTTCCTCCATAACCGAAGGAAGAAACGGAATCATCGCGAAAAGGGCGCCATTGTCACTTAATGCATCCGCCACCTTTTGCCGGGCGTCGCAAAAAGCCTTGTACAGGCTCTGAAGCGCCCAGGGGTGTTGCCGGTAAATATCATTACGCAGGATGATGCAGTGCATGATGGGATGGATGCCTGTGCGCCGGTAGTATGCGACCTCGGCGGATTTGTAGTCGGGGAACATGTGCTTTACCCGCGGCGATCCCTTGGCGAAACAGGGCGGCACCTGGTGCAGAAAAGCGGCATCCACTTCGCCCGTTTCCAGCAGATCGGAAATTTTCTGGCCGGTTTTTAAATAACGTATGTTTGTATTTTCCGGAAACTGAATCGGCACCCGCGGCTGAATCGCCGCCGTCCAATCAACGGAGGTAGCGTCCAGTCCGTATTCTTCTCCCATGATCCCCATAATCCAGACTACCGCCGTCATGCCCCACTCATGGATAGCGATGCGTTTGCCGTTCAAATCTTCCGGTTTCTCAATGCCGGCATCCACATTCACATAGACCATGGAATGTCGAAAGACTCGGCTCGGAAATGCCGGCATCCCCACAAAGGGACTGTCCCCCGCGCCCAGCAGATGGCAGTGCGTTCCCATGGACATTTCAGACACATCGAATTCCGGAAACCGGGACATTCGATGGAAAATTTCAATGGGCGGCAGGGTAATGATTTGCAGATCGATCCCTTCCGGCCGGACCGTACCCTTTTGCAGCATGCCCGTCCGGTCGTATTCCCCGAATGCAGCGGTCAGCGTCAAATGATTCATGGCTTTCATACTCCTTGATCAGTCATTTATGACCTGAATTTTGCAGGATTCAGGTATCAAATACTTCGGGGTTACATATCGTCGCCGGTCTTTTGCCTGCGCGAAATTCCAGGATGCTGTCGACAACAGCGTTTGCCATCGCTTCCCGCAGTTCGGGTACGGCGCTTCCCAGGTGCGGCGTAAAGACTACATTCTTCATCTCAACGAACGCTTTTGATAGATGCGGGTGAGGTTCATCCTCAAAGACGTCAATGGCCGCGCCGGCAATTTTGTTTGATTTCAGCGCATCCATGAGCGCCGCCTGATCAACAATGGGTCCCCGGGAGGTATTGATTAAAAACGCCGAGGATTTCATCAATGAAAATTCATTTGCACCCATCAGATGGTGGGTTTCCGGCGAATATTCCGTGTGGACCGAGACGAAATCAGCGTTTTCCAATAAGTTCTCAAGGGTAACGTAAAGCGCGCCAAACTGATCTTCGGCGTCCTGATGGCGTTTTCTGGAATAATACAGAATCTTCATGCCGAAGCCCGCACCCCTTCTGGCAACCGCTTTTCCGATTTTTCCCATGCCGATAATTCCCAGCGTCTTGCCGTTGACCGGGGCGCCCAACAGGTGCATCGATTGCGGCCCTGGAAATATTCCGGCGCGGACCAATTTGTCCCCTTCAACGACCCTGCGAGCCACGGCCATCATAAGCGCCCAGTTGATATCCGCCGTCGCTTCGGCGATCCCGTCAACGAGGGCGCCCTGGACGGGGACTGCAATGGCAATCTTTCTGCGGGTTGCCGCCTGAACATCTATCTGCCCCGGGGTAAGGGCCATGGTTGCAATCAGCTTCAGTTTTTGCCCGGCCTGAATGACATCGGCATCGACGATATCCCCCAGGCGGCAAAACAGATAGTCTTTTTTATCAACCCCGCTAATCAATTCTTCCTTAACGATCGTACGGGAAGAATTGGGGTTTATCATGACATCCATCACCTGCCGGAGCCGCTCCAGGGCGGACTTTTCCAGCGGCTGGGTAATAAACACGGAGGGTCTGGCCATATATTTTTTTCCTTATTGATGATGGGATCGCTGCTGCCATCTTTTTCTATCTGGCGTTGGGGAGTAAAGTCAACCGTAGATTTCAGGATTAAAGAGGGTTTTCGGTTTTTTCCCCGCCAGAAAATCAAGGAAGATGTCCACCACCGTATGGGACATGACTTCGCGCTTCTCTGTCACCGCACTTCCCAGGTGGGGCGTCAACACCACGTTTTTCATATTGACGAAATCCGCCGGAAGTTCGGGATGGGGTTCGCCTTCATAAACATCCAGGGCGACGCCGGCAATCTCTTTTTCACGCACGGCTTCGATGAGCGCTTCCTGGTCCACCACCGGTCCGCGGGAGGTATTGATCAGGAATGCCGAAGGCTTCATCAGGGCCAACTCTTTCTTCCCGATGAGGTGATGGGTCTGGAGCGTGTATAAGGGATGCAGGGTTACAAAATCAGACGCTTTCAGCAATTCTTCCAGGGATGCGAATGTCGCGCCGAGTTCCGTTTCAGCCTCCGGGTAACGGTGCATATCATAGTAAAGAACCTTCATATTAAACCCTCTGGCCCGACGGGCCATGGCCCTTCCCACTTTTCCCAGGCCGACGATTCCCAGGGTCTTTTCGTTGACTTTGGACCCGAGAATGTAGGGAGACTGGGGGCCTGGAAAAACCCCGGTACGCACCAGCTCGTTTCCCTCGATGATCTTGCGCGCCACCACCATCATCAGGGTCCAGGCCAGATCGGCGGTTTCTTCGATAATGCTGTCCGGTTCAAACCCGGTGGCGGGCACCGGGCGGCCGGCGACCGGTATCTTGCGGCGGGTCGCTTCTTTTACGTCGATCTGAGCGGCTGCGGTAGCCATGGTAACAATCAGCTTCAGCTTCGGATTGGCCGCAATCACGTCGGCATCGACGATATCTCCCAATCGGCAGAACAGATAATCGGCGTTGACAACCCCCGCGATCAGGTCCGCTTTGAGAATTGATTTAGCCGCGTCGGGATGGACCGTTACGTCCAGGTGTTCCTCAAGTCTTTTCAGGGCGGAGTTCTCTATCGGCTGGGTGACGAAGATTCTGGGTCTATCCATAGCTTTCCTCGCAATGACCAATGGTTTTTTATGATTTCGACATGCGGTCTGATCTGAAAGCCGGCGACCTCATGTCCATTCAATGATGCGCGCTTTACTCAGCGGAT
Organism: Desulfobacterales bacterium; assembly: GCA_029211065.1. Classification (NCBI taxonomy): domain Bacteria; kingdom Pseudomonadati; phylum Thermodesulfobacteriota; class Desulfobacteria; order Desulfobacterales; species Desulfobacterales bacterium. Next base: position 9,915 of record JARGFK010000044.1, on the reverse strand, counting down.
TTATCCTGATTCTGGTTTTCTCTCGCCTGTGATCGTTTCTCGCGAATATAACCGTAGACCGCCGAATAGGCCGACAGCACCAATATCCCGACACAAATCGGTGATTTAAAAATGACCATGTAATCGCCCCGGTGAATCATCAGCGCGTGGATCAGGTTGTATTCCATGATCGGCGCCATGATAAATGCCAGAACCAGAGGAATATTGGGTATCTGAGCCCGGCTGAGAATATAGCCGAAAATCCCCAGAATCATCGCCATGACGGCATGGTTTGCATTCTGCTGATAGGAGTAGGTGCCGGTGAGAACCAGAACGATGATGAACGGTCCCAGGATACGCTGGGGTATTCGGGTCACCAGTGCGAACACATTGATTCCCAAGAGCCCCACCAGCAGCAGAAAAATATTGACGATGATCAGCCCGGTAAAGATAAGCAGTACCAGCCGCCCCTGTTCCTGGAACAGCATGGGACCGGGATTGATGCCCTTCATGATCAGCAGCCCCATGATCAACGCGGCAGCGGAAGAGCCGGGGATGCCAAGCGTCAGGGTCGGCACCAGGCAGGCGCCGACCACCGAGTTGTTGGCCGATTCCGGCGCCGAAATCCCTTCTTCGACTCCTTTGCCGAATTCTTCGGGTCTCTTGGAAAAGCGTTTTTCTTCATTATAAGCGATAAAACAGGCGATGCCGGTTCCGGCGCCGGGGATGATGCCGATAATCGAACCGACCAAAGACCCCCTGACCATGGTCATGAAGAGTTTCTTTAACTGCCTGAAAGCGAGGAAATCGTTTTTCCCGCTCTTTTTTAGATCAACATGCGCCGACGCCTCCGTTTCCGCCGTGATCATTTTGATGGCCTGGGGCACGGCAAAAAAACCGATAAACGCCACCGCCATGGGAATCCCATCCAGCAGGTAGTGCTGATCAAAGGTAAATCGCAGGCCTGAAAAATTAGAGGGCCCGATCGAAGCGAGCAGTGCCCCGATGGCAACGGCCAGAAATCCTTTGACCACACTTTTCCCCACCAGGCTGCAGACAATCGACAGGCCGAAAACGCCGACGGCAAACATTTCGATGGGGCCGAATTGCAGCCCGACCCAGGCCAGCAGGGGGCCCATCAGGATAAAGACAAGGGTGCTGAATATCCCCCCGAAAACCCCGGAGGCCAGAGAAATCTGCATGGCCTTCTTGGGAAACCCTTTCTGCGACAGGGGATACCCGTCCAGAATGGTCGCCGCAGCCGCACCGGTACCGGGGGTATTGATCAAAATAGCGGGGATGGAACCGCCGTATTCCGCTGCGGAATAAACCGCAATCAGAAAAAGGATGCCGTTGCCGGCGGTCATTTCATAGGTGATGGGGAATGTGATCGCCAGCGCGGCCGTACCGCCGATTCCCGGCAAGATCCCCAGAAAAAGGCCCAGAATGACACCCAGCAGAATGACCAGAAGCGTATTGACATTGAAAAGCAGGCCCAGGGCGCCGAATAGATTTTCAATAAACATGGATTCCATTAATCGTTTCCTGACGGTTCATTTTAGGTTGAAATCAATCTACCCCAGCCAGTAAAGTTTCGGCAGACGGATGTTCAACAGAACGGCAAATATCAGATAAAAGCAGGCGACGCCGACGGCGGACACCAGCACCGCTTTAATCCGGCCGTTGATACGGGCAACCAGCGTCAGGCAAAGATACAAAAAGCTGTCCAGCACAAATCCCAAGTATTGCAGGAGCGCAAGATACATCAAGATGAGACCTACAGCCGTTACAAAATTTTTACTAAATACCGGCGCTTGTTTCGCTGCTGCTGTTTTGAGGTTGGGGAGCCGGCTTTGATAAATCATGATAATACCGAAAAACATCATCATGATGATAATGATGCGCGGAAAGGTTGCGGACCCGGGCGCGTTGGGCTGGAGCGGTGGGGGAAAGGTATAGGTATTCAAAAAGAGAAACGCTCCCAGCACACAGAGAATAATCCCGATGGATAAATCCAATTTAGAGCTGTTCATTTTGCAAACCTTCGTCAAGGGGTATCACATAAGACCCTTCTGCGTTCGTCGACCCGGCAGGACCCTCATGCCAACGCTCGACATAAATGATAACCGATGAATGTAATGCCCACAAAAAAGGGGCATTACATTCATCGGAAACAATCGTCGGTGCCAAAGCGCCGACTACTTGATGACTTTGAGCTCTACGAGAATTTCCCTGACCGTTTCGGTCTTTTTCAACACCTTCTGGGTAAATACATCTGTGTCTTCGAAGACGATCGAGTTGCCGGTCTTGTCGCCCAATTTAACAAACTCGGGCTCTTCCATGACTTTTTTGAACGCCGCCTTCAAAATCTCCAGCCTGTCGGCCGGGGCGCCTTTTTTCAACATGATGCCATAAACCTGATAGAACGTGTCATAGTTGTAACCCAGATCGGACGGCACCGGCAGATCCGGCAATTCCGGCATCCGCTTGTCGTCGAAAAGCAGCAACATCCTCAAATATTTCGAGCGCGACAGCACTTCATAGGGCTGCGCCACCGCAGCCGTCAGATGCTTTCCCATGACGTCTTTACGGGCACCGCCAGCCCCTTTGTAGGGAACGTGGTTAATCTTGATGCCGGCCGCCTTGGCAAACAACTCAACATTGGTAAAATGCACGCTGCCGATTTTATTGCTGCCGATATCGAGTTTGCCCGGATTTTCCTTGGCATATTTAATCATGTCCTCGATGGTTTTAAACGGGCTGTCCTGGTGAACATACAGGCTGTATAAGGATTTGAACATCTGCATCAGATAAACGAAATCCGTCGGTTTGGATTCAAACCCAGGCAGGTTCATGTAGCCGGTCATGCTGCCGACATAAATCGCAACCGAGTTCGCATCGGCCGGCTGCCGCATCAGGAAGCGACAGAGGTCATTGCCGTTGCCGCTGGGTTTGTGCAGGACGTCCATGGGTTGGTCCAGATATTTTTTGGCCAGTTTGGCAACGGTTTGCGTATACACGGAGGCGCCGGACCCCGGACTCGTGGGGATCAGCAGTTCCATTGGTTTGTCCGGCCACTTTTTAGCTGCATGGACATCGACATTGAAAGATAAAACGGCCAATGCTGCAATGACCGATAAAACGATTAACATGTTTAATTTCCGCATCGCTTCACTCCTTTTGGGTTATGGTGTTAATAGTAAGCCGCCATTGAAATTATTTTTTGGGATCCGGTTTACGACCGCCTTCGTAAACGCCGCCGGTATCCTTGCCGTCATTCGGAATACCCTCGATTCCCCAGGACGTATCTTTGACCGTAAAAAAAATGACGTCTTCTTCCGGCGTTGCGACAGTTGCGTGGCTGACATTTGGGGGAATATGAATAACGCCTCCCGGCTTGACGATCTGCTCCTGGCCGCCAACCATCGCTTTCAAGGTGCCCTTGACGACATAATGGAACTGCTCGTTGGGATGGTGGTGGGGTCTCGCACCCGTTCCCTTGGCCTTGCGAACCAGGGCAATTTGCATCCGCTCTCCTTTAATGAGCGGCCCCTCCCCTGAACTATAGCTTCGGCCGACTTGAATACTCTCTAAATCTTCCCATCGGTAAAAATATTCCATCTACCAGCTCCTTTCATGAAATCCGCACACTTTGGCGGGATGTAGATTTCAAGTTATTATTGTTTTTGATAAAAGCAAAATCAGAATAGCAGAGATGCTGAAGTCGGGTCTAATAGAATCGAACAGACAGAATTGTTTTCTGTATTCAAAAAATGCCTGGATACCCGCGTCAGAAATTGTTGTCCATGTAATAAGGTATCCATTAACATGCCAATTGGATCGTCAGAAATCGTCTTTTGTTATAGGCTTACTAGTCATCATACCAGTTGTCAATATTTTTTTGGTATTCCATATTATTTTTTATCAAACCCATAATAATATTAATTTTCTTTTTAGTTTCAGATAGATATATATTTTTTTAAAAGTCCTTGCAAATACATATTTAAATTGGTATTCAAAAAAAAGATTGTAATTTCCCGCAACTTTCAGAGCAAGGAGGAACCCCCATGAAGTATTTTTTTAACCTGAACGCCCATGACAAATCCTATCTGGCCGGGGATTACTCATCTGCCTTTGGCGCAGTGGTAGAAGGCGAACGGATGCAGATCGCCCTGGTGCACAAAGAAAAAGGGACCGGGTCAAGATTGCATTCCCACCCGAATGAACAGTTTAATTATATTTTAAAAGGCACATTTAAAGCCAAAGTCGAAGGCGAAGAAAAAACCCTCGTCCCGGGTGAATTGATGCATATCCCTGCAAATGCCCATCACTATCTGATTGCCGTTTCGGACGGTGGCGGCGACTATTTTGTTGCCAAGGACATGAGCTGGGGCATTGCCGGCAACGCGGTTGACGGGAAAAAAACCGGAGCGCATTACGACCTCGGCTTTGAATCGGATTGACGGGAGAAACCATAATGAAATACTTTTTTCACTTGGAAAACGAAGAAGATATCGCCATCGGTCCCGACTATTCTTCAGCCCACGGCGGCTGGGTAAAGGGGGAACGCATTCAGGTTTTGCTGTATCACAAGGAAAAAGGAACCGGGTCGCGGCCCCATCGGCATCCCAACGAGCAATTTATCTATATTTTAAAGGGCCGTGTAAAAGCCAAGGTTGAGGACCAGGAAAAGATCGCTCAACCCGGCGCAGTTATCCATATCCCGCCCGATGCCCTTCACAGCATGGTTGCCGCCACGGACGATGATCTGGTTTATCTGGTTGCCAAAGACACCTCCTTCGGCATCCACGGCATTCCCGAAGACGGCCAAAAGACCGGCGCCCATTACGAACCCGGCTTCGACCCTCAAAAATAATGGATCTTTTAGAAAATTTAACGATTACCTGAAAGGGGAATAAATATGGAAAAAGGGAATATCACGGTTTTAAAGGCAGCGAGGCTCATTGACGGCAACGGCAGGGATGTTGTCAAAAACCCGCTGGTTGTCATCGAGGGAAAACGGATAAAGCAAATTGGAACGGAAGGTGAAATCACGCCTCCGGCGGGGGCTGTTATTGAAGAATTCCCGGGGCACACCCTGATGCCTGGCTTGATGGATATCCATCTGCACTGCTCCGCGTATAATGTGGTCACTTTTAAGAATTACCGGGTAGCCCAGTTGGAAGTCACGCCGCCCTTGCAGATGCTGTATACCCTGCTGCACCAGCAGATCATGTTTGAAATGGGGTTTACCACCCTAAGGGACCATCCCTGGCCCAACGCCTATGGCGGTCACAACTCGACTGAACTGGTCGCCCTGCGGGATGCCATTGAAACGGGAATTTTTGCCGGCCCGAGGCTGATGGTGGGAGGGTATGCCACCATGACGGGGTCGCACCTGGACCTGATCGTTCCGCGTGGCTGCAGGAGAGAACCGGATGCCACCGCAGACGGCCCCTGGGAGCTGCGCAAACTGGCCCGCAAGCAGTTGCGGATCGGTGTCGATTTTATCAAAACCTGCGCATCCGGCGGGGGCGGCACCGACAAGGAGGCCCCGGATGTCCGCAACATGACCCAGGAAGAACTCGATGCCATCGTTGATGAGGCCCATGCCCTTGACAAACACTGCTCCTGCCACTGTTTTACCCCCACAGCCCAGAAGATGGCCCTAAAAGCCGGCGCCGATACCATCGACCACTGTGTCTTCACCGATGATGAAGCCATTGAAATGCTGGTATCTGAAAAAAAACCGATTGTGCCGACGCTGATGCACCGTTCCGACCGCGCCATTGAAGTCAGAAGGCGCATCGGCACGTCGGAATTTACTTTAGATAAAATGAAGATGCTGCAACCCCATACCAAAGAGACATTCCAGCGCTTTATCAAGGCCGGGGTCAAGATCGCCATGGGAACCGATACCCAGTTGGATCCGGACATCGGCTCCAACGCCCAGGAGCTTGAAATTTATGTAGACTACGGCATGACCCCCATGCAGGCCATCCAGACCGCAACCAAGAATACGGCCGAGGCCATCCGGCTGGGCAGCGTTACCGGCACCCTGGAACCGGGCAAGTTCGCCGATATCATTGCGGTTGACGGAGATCCTTTAAAGGACATTCGCGTTCTTCAGGATAAAGACAAAATCAAAATCGTCATGAAAGAGGGGAAAATTTTTGTGGACCGGCGTCCGGGCAAAAACAAATATGTGGTTCATGATCAGGATTGGGGCTGGAAGCGGATATGAAGCAATATAGCCAGCAACGCCGCCGGCGTAAAAGTCGGAATGAACGAACTCGGAGGATGTCCGTTGCGTGTTGTCCGTTGTCTTTTGAAGTTGCGGCCACGGACCACTTACTACGAGCGACGGACTTTGACTCCATATTTCAGTGAAGTTTCATACAAGTCAAAAAACGAAGCGGGAACTATTACGCAGAAAGAAAGGATGATGGATATGTCTATTAAACTTTCGGATGCCGAACGGCTTGTTCAGGCCGCTCAGAAAAAAGCCGTGGAAATGTGCCTTAAGGTAGTCATATCGGTGGTGGATCTGCGCGGGGACCTGGTCACCATGTCGCGGATGGACGGTGCGCCGTATCGCAGCATCGCGGTTTCCAAAGGGAAGGCCTTTGCGTCGGTGGAATACGGCGTCCCCAGTGCCAAGCTGTCCGAGCGGGCCAACAACCCGGTCATGCGGGCCATGATGATCGCCGAGAGAGGTCTATTTGTCCCCCAGCAGGGCGCCGTTCCCATCAAAAAGGGCGACGAACTGCTCGGGGCCATCGGTGTCAGCGGCGCCAGCAGCAAGGACGATGAAACGATTGCCCTGGCGGCCCTGGAGGCGCTTTAGATTTTTAACATGGATTTTCTAAGTTCTAAATTCGAAATCCGAATATCGAAATTCGAAACAACTTCGAAATCCGAATGACCCATATTCAAAAAGGCGAGTCGCAAATGTGATGGTTGCGATCGACCCAGGGTTTGGAACCTTCGGATTTTGACCATTTGAATTTGTTTCGAATTTCTAATTTCGTGATTCGGATTTCCGGCTGGTTTTTCAGGATTTTAACACCTCCGGATTCACCAGCGGATCGGGTATTTGTCCCGTCAGCGCAGCAGCAACCTTTTCGGCCGCCTTTTTCTGCAGCTCCTGTATGGCTTCATCCGAATAAAACGCGGTGTGCGATGTCACGATGACCTGCTCCATCTTTAACAGGGGATTATCCGGCTTCGCAGGCTCATCGATCATCACATCCAGGCCGGCCCCGGCGATCCGGCCCGCATTCAGTGCATCAATCAGGGCACCTTCATCAATCAGAGAACCGCGGCTGACATTCACGATATAGGCATTCGGCTTCATCATGTCGAGCTGCTGTTTGCCGATCATCCCTTTTGTTTCCGGCGTCAGCGGCGAATGCAGCGAAATGACGTCGGACCCCTTGATCAGCTCCTCAAAAGATGCCAGTTTAAAACCGGTCTTGGCGACGGCCTTTTCATCAACATAAGGGTCATAGACCAGAACGTTAAAGCCGATGGGGCTGGCCTTGCGGGCAAGCTCCCTGCCGATCCGGCCGTATCCCACAACCCCGAGGGTTTGTCCGGAAAGCCGTTTTAACGGTTTCAGATTGGCGACGGACCATTCGCCTGCACGAACCCGTCTGGCGGAGAATACCACTTTGCGGGTCAGGGCCAGGACCAATGCCAGGGCATGATCCGACACCTCGTCCACACAATAATCCAGCACATTGCTGACCATGATCCCTTTGCGGGTGGCGGCGGCGATGTCGATGGTGTCGACACCGACGCCGTAGCGCACCATGATTTTGCAGCATGTCAACGCATTAATAACTTTTTCCGTAATTTTTGAGCGCGCATTCAGAATCCCGTGGGCGTCTTTGGCAATCGCAATGATCTCTTCTTCGGTTTGGGCCTGCCCGACAACCAGCTCCGCTCCGATTTTAGACAGTACCTCGCGTTGGATGTCCACATTCGGAAACCGGTGATCCGTAATGACGACTTTGTATTTTGAATTCAATTCAAAACCCCTTTCTGTTGTGATGACGTTGTTAAATCAACTCCACAAATGAATCCCTGACAAGCTGTCGGGTTGTCTTTTAAGTGATTAAAAAATAATCATGAATCTTCACGTTCAATCGCAGCTCCGCCCGAAAGCCACCTGATAACATGAGGTAAAATAAGAAATATAAAAGCAAGAACGATGAAAAAGATGCCTATGGGGCGCTCAATCAGAAAAAAAGGATCGCCTTGAAACATGATCATAGATTGGCGCAATGATTCTTCCATGCGACCTCCCAACACAAAACCGAGGACAACGGGCGCAACCGGATAACCATTTTTTCTCATAAAATAACCTAATAGACCGAAGCCGCACAAAAGAACGAGGTCAAAAACGCTTTGGTTGGCATTATAAACTCCCACTACTGATATGACGATGATAACCGGCAGAAGCATCTGCATGGGAATAAACAACAGTCTTACAAATATGCCAATCAAGGGTAGGTTTAAAATAAGCAGCATGATATTGCCCACATATAATGCTGCAATCAATCCCCACACCACATCAGGGTGAGCTGTGAAAATCAAAGGGCCTGGGTTCACATCCAGGGCCATCAAAGCTGCGAGCATTATAGCGGTTGTTCCAGAACCGGGGATACCAAGCGTAAGCATTGTAACCATAGCGCCTGAACTCGCAGCATTGTTTGCAGATTCCGGTGCTGCAACTCCTCTTATCTCACCTCGACCAAATCGTTCCGGATGACGGCTTATTTGCGTCTCAACCGAATATGAGATGAATGACGCAATGCCGGCGCCGGCGCCCGGCAAAACCCCCACAAAAAAACCGATGATGGAACCTCGTATGATGGCGCCGAAACTACGTAAAAAGTCCTTTAAGGTTATCCAAAGTTTATGTTCTATGATCGATTTGGCCTTGCCATTTCGTAATTTGCCGGAAGTTAACAAAACTTCTGAAATCGCGAACAGACCAATTGTCAAAGCCAAAAATTCAATCCCTTCAACAAGGTCATCAATATTTAAAGTATATCTTTCAACTCCGGTTACATCTGTGCCGATGGTGGTTAACAGTAAGCCGAAAGTCATGGTCATCAACCCTTTAATTAGAGACTCCCCGGCAAGGCTGGAAACAGCAGAAAGGCCAAAGACCATTAAAGCAAAATATTCAGGTGGCCCGAATCTTAAAGCAAAATTGGCCAGCACAGGTCCGAAAAGCATCAAGCCGACAACACCCAATGTTCCCGCAATATATGAACCAATGGCGGCGATACAGAGCGCAGGTCCAGCGCGACCCTGCAAGGCCATCTGGTGGCCGTCCAAGCACGTAACAACTGAAGATGACTCTCCTGGGACATTGAGCAGGATCGAAGTGGTCGATCCGCCATACATTGCACCAGAGTATACCGCTGCCAGCATGATAATTGCACTGACAGGGTTGAGCGAAAAAACAATGGGTAGAATTAAAGCAAGTGCTCCTGCAGGGCCGATTCCGGGGAGTACGCCAACGATCGTTCCAAGAAATACCCCCAAGAAAGCAAACAATAGATTTTCCGGACGAAAAGCAATCGCAAAACCATCAATTAAATGAACCAATATCTCTGCATGCATTCCTTGCTTTGTCCTTATTGGGTATCAGGTTAAAATACTGATAGAAAATCTCCTGCCGGAAGGCGAACGTCTAAAATTACAGTAAACAGTATAAAGATCGCTGAAGTTATGATCGCACTAATAACGCATGATCCAATCCATCTTGGATATCCTAAATATCTAAAAGTTGTTGATAGAAACAAAAAAGTTCCAACGGGAAAACCAATTTTTTCGATCGATAGAGCATATGCCACGAGAAAGAGTAAAGGAAGTAAGTTTTCAAATCCCTTTTTCCCAGATATTTTTTTACCATCCGAA
>JARGFK010000043.1 GCA_029211065.1 Desulfobacterales bacterium | reverse complement strand
CAGCAACAGGGTGTCTTGGCTCCTCCATAACCGCATACTACACCATGTGGTCGGTTGAGTAAAGTGCATACCCACTTTGACATATTCCCGATAACTATATATGAATTTTACCGTCACTCATTTAGTCCATTTTTGTCTCTCACCGCATCTGAACCAAACCGGCAGGGGCGTTTTAATCAATGATCAAAGATTTACAACGACGCAGTCTGGGCGACGGTGGGGAGCAGTCGTTCATCAGTCAGACAGCTTGCAGGCTGTCGATGGAAATGCCTCATTTCATAATCGCCCCCTGTTGTTACTGGCGACTGATATACAAAATGAACCCAAACCAAGGAGGAAGAGACGATGGAACTCAGGGGTTGCGCGGCAATAGTGACGGGAGGAAGCGGGGGCTTGGGACAGCGCATCTGCCGGGCACTTGCCCTAAGCGGCGTGAACGTGGTTGTGAACTACGCACAATCGAAGGACAAGGCCGAAGCCGTGGCAATGGAAATTTCGCAGCTGGGCGCGGGCATATTCCCCAGGGGCAGCAGCATCGCTTATGCGGTCTCCAAAGCGGGACTGAATCACCTCACCAAGTGTATGGCAGTCGCTTTGGCGCCGCAGATCACTGTCAACTGTGTCGCCCCTGGTCTCATACTCGGCACGCGCATGACCGCCAACCGGCCACCCGACTACGTGGCTACCGCCCACGAACTGAACGTGCTGCATCGTCCGGTAAGCAAGGACGACATTGACGAACAGGTGATGCTCTTCTGCCGCAGCGACAGCGTCACCGGCCAGACGCTCCTGATGGACTGCGGCCGATTTTAAGGCCGGACAGTTGTGACGCTTCTGGGAAACCGGCGGAAAGAGAAAGGCAATGGACGCGCGTCTTCACTCAATCAGGGTTAAATCTTTGGCTGGCGCGGCCTGGCCCGGGATGTGGGCCGGGCGCTCAGGGGGTCGTCGGGCCAATCGTGTTTGGGGTAGCGCCCCTTTAGCTCTTTTTTGACGGCCGGATAACTGTTGCGCCAGAAGCCGGCCAGGTCCTGGGTAATCTGGGCCGGGCGGCCGGCCGGTGAGAGCAGGTGCAATTGCAGCGGCAGGCGGCCCGCGGCAATGGTGGGTGTATCCACCGCACCGAACATCTCCTGCAGCCGCACGGCCAGGACCGGCACTTCGGCGTTGTAGTCGATGGGCCGGCGGGCGCCGCTGGGAACCACCATATGGGTGGGGGCCCATGTATCGAGGAGCCGCTGTTGCTGCCAGGAGAGCCAGCTGCGCAGCGCGCCTGTCAGGTCCAGACGCGCCAGCGCCTTGAAGCTGGTAAAACCCGCCAGAAAGGGTCCCAGCCATGTTTCCAAATCGTCAGCCAGCGCGCTGTCGGACAGGTCCGGCCAGTCCGCTGCCCCGGCCGCAACCCTTCGCAGCAGCATCACCCGGGCCTGCCAGGCGCGCAATGACCGCGTCCATGGCAGTACATGGATGCCGCCGGCCCTGATGCCGGCGATCATGGCGGCGGTGAGGGCTCGGGGATCGGGGTCGGCCAGGGGTTCGCTCAGCAGGGTCAGCGATCCCAGGGCCAGCCGGCGCACGGATGTTACGGCCTGGCGCTGCGCGTCCCAGTCCACCCTTTCCTGCCATTGAACCCGCCGGCTGAACTGATCCATCAGGGTATCGCGATCATAGGCCGCTGCCATGTATATGCGGGCATCGCGGCGCTCGCCGTCCAGTTCGGCAATCACCAGGAAATCATGCGCACCAAGGGGGTCGGGCGGGTCGAAGAAAGCGCCGCGGCCGTTGGTCATGAGGTAGCGGCCGACACTGTCGGGCCGCCGATAGGCAATGCGGTCCGGATAGGCCCAGGCCAGCAGGCGCCCCACATCCGGGCGGGAATCTTGAAGGGCCTTGGGGCCCATGCGTCTCTGCAGCACCGCTGCGATTTTTAAGATCTGTCGCAGTGCGCCGGTGTCCACGCTGCAATTCGGCAGCGCCACGGGGGCATGCGATTTGAAGGCGTGCAGGGCATCAATCCTCAGTCGCAGGTCGGCGTCCCGCATGCCGCCCGTAAAATGGAGCGGATCGCGTTCACTTAAAATGGCCGCCACTTCGCAGGCCGGACCCCCCATGCCCTCCTCCCGGGCGGCCAGGACCATATGGGCCAGGCGGGGGTGCAGGGGCAGTTCTGCCATGCGGCGGCCGTGGGGAGTGATCTTGCCGCGGTCATCCATCGCCCCCAGGTCGGCCAGCAGGGTCTTGGCCTGTTTAAATGTTCCGGTCGGCGGCGGATCCAGCCAGCCGAGGAGATCGGGGGATGCCACGCCCCACTGGGCCAGTTCCAGGGCCAGACCGGCCAGGTCCGTGTCAAGGATCTCCGGCCGGTTGTGAGGGGCAAGGGTGGTATGGGCGCTTTCGCTCCACAGACGGTAGCAGATCCCCGGGCCCAGGCGGCCGGCCCGCCCTTGGCGCTGATCAGCCGAGGCCCGGGACACCGGCAGGGTGACCAGCCGGGTCATGCCGGTGCGGGCATCAAACCGCGGGGCCCGCTGCAGGCCGCTGTCCACCACCACCCGGACTCCCTCGATGGTCAGGCTGGTTTCGGCAATCGCCGAGGCCAGCACGATTTTAGAACGCCCGGCCGGCGGCGGGGCAATGGCGCGATCCTGTTGAGCGCGGGTCAGGTTGCCGTAAAGGGGCGTTATGTCCCAGCGACCGTCAATCCCGGCCTCGGCCAGCAGGCGGGCCACTCGGCGGATTTCCGGCGCTCCGGGGAGAAATGCGAGGATATTGCCCTCTTCGGCGGCAACGGATCGCAGCAGGATATCGGTCAGGGCGCGTTCCATCGGTTTGGACGGGAGAGCGGGCACATAGCGGGTCTCCAAAGGAAAGGAGTGGCCTTCACAGTGAATCAGCGGTGCATTGCTCAGCAGGGTTGTGACGGGTGCGGGATCCAGGGTGGCGGACATCACCAACAGGCGCAGGCTTTCGTTAAAGGCCCCCTGGACTTCCCGGCACAGGGCCAGTCCCAGGTCGGCATCCAGGCTGCGTTCGTGAAATTCATCGAAGATTACGATCCCGACGCCGGTCAGGCCGGGGTCGGACTGAAGCATGCGGGTAAGCACCCCTTCGGTGATCACTTCGATGCGGGTGCGGGGACCCACCCGGCTCTCCATGCGGATGCGATAGCCGACAGTCTCTCCCACCGGTTCGTCCAGCAGGGCAGCCATGCGATAGGCCGCGGCGCGGGCTGCCAGACGGCGCGGCGCCAAAAGGAGTAGGCGCTTGCCGCTCAGCCAGCGGGCCTGGAGCAGCGTCAGGGGGACAGCGGTGGTTTTGCCGGCCCCGGGCGGCGCCACCATTACGGCAGATCGGTGCCGGTCCAGCGCCGCGCCAAGGTCAGCCAATACAGGGGCGATGGGAAGGCGTCCGATGATGTCTCCAAAAGCATTATTCTGTATAGAAGTCATTTCAAAGAATGGACTCACCCGGTAAAATTGTTATTTGCGGGCGAACGGGAACCTGTGTCCGGACTTTTTGGGGATGCCATGCCGACCCAGGCATGGCAGTATATTCCCCAGCCCTTGCGGCTTCCAGGCATCCCAGCCTCCAAGCTTTCCGCCTTTTCGCGGCCTTATTTTACCCGCACCAGTTTGTGCAGGAGCGGATAGTCCCCCGGGGCGTCGCCCCGCAAGGCGTCGGTCGACAGCTCGCCGATATAGAGATCTCCGCGGGCATCCCCCCAGATGCCGTGGGGCGCGAAAAAGTTGCCCGGTTTCGTGAGATCTTCCCCGCCCCAGCGGGCCAGGAGCTTTCCGTCCGTATTCCAGATGCTCACCCGGGGCGGCAGGTATCCCGGCGCCTTTCCGTCGGGCCGCTTCACCGGCTTTTCAGTGGTATAGAGCAGCCCATCCGGACCCATGTAGAATCCCTGGGGCTTCTGCATGTCCGTCCACTGGGTGATAAATTTACCCTCGGGGGTAAACAACTGGATGCGGGCGTTTTCCCTGTCAGCGATGTAGACAATCCCTTTTTGTCCGTGCGAACGGAATGGACGATGGCGAACTGGCCGGGGCCGTCGCCCGGTTCTCCCCAGGAGAAAAGCAGCTTTCCTTCGGGCGAGAACTTGTGGACGCGCGCGTTGCCGTAGCCGTCGCTCACATACATATCACCCCCGGGGGAAAGGGCGAGGTTGGTGGGTCGGTGAAAGGGCGGGCCGCTTTTCTTTATCGTGCGCCAGTTTTTCCCATCGTAGCCGGTGTCGGTGGGCTGGTCTTTTGTTCCCAAAGTCATCAACACCTTGCCGTCCAGGGTGCATTTGCGCACCGTATGATCCTTGTCGTCCGTGCAGTAGGCAATGTCGTCCGGGGTGATCAGAATGCCATGGGGACGACTGAAAATGTCCTCGCCCCAGGAGCCGAGAAAACGTCCGTCCGGATCAAAGACAAGCACCGGATGCTCGCTTCTCGTGAATACATAGACCCTGCCCTGGGAATCGCAAGCCCCGTTGGGCACGCTTCCCAACGACCAGCCGGCCGGCAACCGACCCCAGTTGTGAATGACCTCATAGATAAAATCGCCGCTGCCTACTTTCATATCTCGCCTCCATAGGGTTGCCTTGATGCGCGTTTTGACCAGTGAACCGCTCCCGGTTGTTGAGTCCTTGCGGGCATGTTTTCCTTTTCGGTATAGTCTAAAAAGGACTAAAGGTCAAAAGCTGGATTGCAGCAGCGGGCCCATTCCCCTTAAACCGCTGCGCCCCATCAGTATATAGGCGAATGAGCGTTGCCTGCCGGGCATAAAGGCGGATCATTTTACACAGGTACTATTCGCCCACAAACCCCGGTTTACCCCATGGGCGGGAAGACGTTTTGATGTTCATCTATGCACAACAAACATTTTTATTGTTATTGAAATGCCGAATTGATAAAAACAATATGATTTAGGGTGATTTGAAGCGCAACAATCCATGATCGGTCTGTCTGTCAACTGTAGCAGGATCGGAGCAAAAAGGCCAAAGCATTCAGATCCGCAAAGACCCATACGGATAAAAGCGGTTATCATCGGTACAATTTGTAAACAACTTCCCCGGGACTATAAACGAAACTGAAATAGAATGACAGAAAGAGACAGCGGAATTCGATTTATACCGGGTTCAACCGACATTCTGATCGTCGCGCCCCACGGCCCAGTGATCGACGGGGAATATCAAAACGACGTGCGGACAGGCGTTATTGCCGCGGAAGTTCAGCGCGAACTCGGCTGCACCGCCGTCATCAACGACCGCTTTTTCAAACCCAAAGGGGACATTACAAAAAGCTTTGAAAAATACCACCTCGATCTTTTCAGGATCGATCATGCCGGAAAAGTATCGGCATATTTTGATCGAATCGCTGAAACCGTTAAGAACAGCCTAAAAACAGTCATTGTCTGGGTGCACGGGATCGCGGACGACAAGGCAGTGTCCCACGGCCGGGAGCATATCGACCAGGGGCTGTTTGCCGGGAGGCCTGAAAGGATAGATGCGTTTATCGGATACGGCCAGGGCGCGGACCCAAAAACGGGCGAAACCCGGGACCGGCCCACCGCCCGGCAGGAAACCGTGGAGACGTTCAGGGATCAGCTCACAGCCGGCGGCATGACCGCCCTCATTACCCGTAAAGAAGGCGCAAACTATCGCGGCCGGGATTCAAAACGCTTTAATCAATGGTTTGTCCGGCAGGGGTATGGCTTTGATCAGGCAGAATCGATCCAACTCGAAATCAAAGAGCAGGGGTTTCGGGATTCCGAAGAAAACGCCGTTAAAAGCGCCGGTATTATTGCCAAGGCCCTCTTAGCCCTGCTGCGACAAAAAATCGAGGATGCCGCCCCGGTAAAAAAGTTTTGCATTTCACAAGGCAGGCAGATTCCCTACGAACGGGAACTTCTAAAGGTCTTCCAAGGGCAGATTTAACCTCCCAAACCCGAAAATTATAATGGAGATTACATGATAAACAGCCTTACGATCATCGACACGGACGTGCTTGTCATCGGAAGCGGCATCGCCGGTCTCCAGGCAGCCATAACCGTCGCAGCCAATGGAAAAAAAACGCTATTGCTTTCGAAATCCCCCATGGGCAAGGCCAACAACACGATCCTGGCCGGCGGCGCATTCACCCACGCCGTCGGCCAGTTCAGCGCCGAAGCACATTTTCGCAAGACCCTGGAAAGCGGCAATATGCTCAACGACCGTGCACTGGTAAAGCGTTTCGTGGATCTGGCGCCTGAAAAAATCAAAGCGCTTAATCAAAGAGGACTCGCCGGACAATTTCATAAGACCGGATTTTACTTTCGCACCGATGCGCTCCTGGGCGGCCCTAACCTTTCGCGGGTGCTGGTAAAGGCCTGCCGGGAGACCGGCGTGGACTTTGTTGAAAACGTGATGGTTACGGATTTATTGACGGACGGTTCCGCCTGCCTGGGGGCGGTCGGGTTTCATAAACGGACCGGTGAATTTTATGCTTTCCGGTCCGGGGCGGTGGTGCTGGCAACAGGCGGGGCCGGGTTTATCTACGCCCGGAACGACAACGCCCCGGGAACAACCGGAGACGGTTATGCCCTGGCCCTGGCGGCCGGACTGGAGCTCCGGGACATGGAGTTCGTGCAGTTTTACCCGTTGATTTACGCGGGGGGCGGCCGCTGCCATATGCTCCTGCCGGCCTTTTTTGGCGATCTGGGAAAGATCGTCAACCGGAAGGGCGAAGACATCAAGGAAAAATACGCGCTCCATCTCAAACCCATTGTCATTGTCTGCCGGGACGGTCTGTCCCAGGCCCTTTTTCGAGAAATCGCCATGGGAAACGGGGTCGACAATGCGTTGCTGCTGGACATAAGGGGAACGGACGAGTCGCAGTTGCCCATCAGCGAAGACCTCAAGGCCCGCTTTCGAAAAAAGATCGCATACGATACCGAGCCGATAAAGATCACGCCGGCCTGCCATCATACCATGGGCGGGCTGGTAATCGATGCCGGCGGATGCACCCGCCTTAAGGGGCTGTTTGCGGCCGGTGAGGTTGTGGGCGGTATTCACGGGTCCAATCGCATGGGCGGAAACGCCTTGTCCGAAGGGCTGGTGTTCGGGGAGCTGGCCGCTCTTTCCGCACTGGAACATGCCGCTTCCCGGGCGTCGGGGGTCGATGTGCGTAAACCGGCCAAAGCCGCCATGGAAAGACGGCTGCGGGCCGTTGATCCCGGCGCTAAAGGCAGCGGAAATTATCGTGCGCTCACCGAAAAGCTCAAACAGGTCATGTGGCATAAGGCTGGAATTGTCCGAAGCGGCGCTAATCTGGATGAAGCCCTGGCTGTAATGGATGATACTTTACACAAACTAAAGGGCCTCTCAGCGCGCGCCCCGCTGGAGCTGTGCCGGCTTTTGGAACTGAAAAACGCGGCCCTGAGCGGCAAGGCCATTGTCCTTGCGGCCTTGTCGCGGACTGAAAGCCGCGGGTCTCATTTCCGGGAAGATTTTCCGTCCGAGGCGCCCGGCTGGCTCAAGGCCATTTTCGTCCATATGGCCGACGGTGATCCGAAGATCAGCCGCATCGTTCCCGTAGACGATCATTGAGATAATCCAAAAAGCATTTCATCCCATGGATACGGGCGTTCAACGGATTCCCGGCAAAACATATATCTTTCAAGGTCGAAAGGTTATACTGGAGTTCTTTTTTTGAGGTTGAATTGTTGGAAATTGAATTGATATTGTTATTTTTGCTGATCGGTTGTTTCGTCGGGTTTATGGCAGGGCTATTGGGCGTCGGCGGCGGCGGAATAATGGTGCCGGTGCTGACGTCGATTTTTCTAATCAATGGTGTATCCGTCGATACTGTGGTTCATTTAGCTTTGGGTACATCAATGGCTTCCATGATAATCACCACCTTTTCAAGTTTCCGTGCGCACGCTTCAAGGAGCAGCGTCATATGGAAAGTCGTCAGGGGGATGTCCATCGGCATTATCTTGGGAACCTTTCTCGCTACGTTTATCGCCTCTTACTTGAGCTCATTTTATCTTGCGATCTTTTTTTCCTTGTTCATGGCGTATGTGTCCAGTCAAATGTTTCTAAACAAAAAGCCAAAGCCAAGCAGAGAGTTGGCAGGAAATACCGGATTGTTTATAGCGGGTTCCGGAATCGGCGCTATATCCGCGCTCGTCTCCATCGGCGGCGGCGCATTAACCGTACCCTACCTTACATGGCAGAATGTCGAAATAAAAAAAGCCATCGGCACCTCGGCCGCCATCGGCTTTCCGATTTCAATCGCGGGAACCATCGGCTATCTAGTAAATGGCTGGGCAAATACGTCGCCGGGGGAATATACGTTCGGTTTCGTCTATTTGCCGGCCGCATTGCTCATTTCCACAACCAGCTTCTTCGCAGCGCCCTATGGCGCCAGGTTATCCCACAGATTACCCGTATCGACCCTGAAAAAGGTATTTGCCGTATTGCTGATCATTTTAAGTGTCAGAATGTTGGTTTCAGTACTGTAATTGAAGAACCCCGCAGTCCCGCCATGCCGGAACTGCGGGGTTCTTCAATTTAGAACGCTTCCTGATATATGGCGCGGACATTGTCTTTCGTCAGATCTCTCGGGTTGGGAATAAAAAGACGGGATTGTTTCATGGCGCCTTCCGTCAGCTTGGAAAGGTCTGTTTCCGGAATATCATAATCACGCATGCGACTGGACACGTCAATAGACGCCTGCAGTTCCAGTACCGCTTCCACGGCCAGCAAGGCCGCCGCCATCGGTGAAAGCCCTTCAATCTCCCGCCCCAGCAAAGCGGCAATCACGGCGTATTTTTCAGGATTTCCGGACAGGTTGAACTGCATGACATGCGGCAGCATAATGGCATTGGTCCGGCCGTGGGTCATGTGATATTCCGTTCCCAGGGGATAAGCCAGGGCGTGAACCGCCCCCAGACCGCCGCTGGTAAAAGCCAGGCCTGCCAAAGTGGCCCCTAAGGACATGTAATAAGGGGCTTCAAGGTTGGCGCCCTTGGCCCAGGCCACCGGCAGATAGCGGCCGATCAACGCGATGGCCTTTTCAGCCCAGACATCCGAGAATTCCGTCGCATTCATGGAAACATAGGTTTCAACAGCGTGTACCAGGGCGTCCATGCCGGTGTCGGCCGTAACATGCGGCGGCATGCTCACGGTCAAGCGAGGGTCGATGATGGCCGTGTCGGCCAGGGCAAAAGGGGTGAAGACCACATTCTTGGTATTTTGCCGTTCGTCCGTCATGACCAGGACCCGCGTGACCTCACTGCCCGTGCCCGCGGTTGTGGGCAGCAGGACCATCGGCGCCCCTTTTTTGGGAACAAGATCCGCACCGATATAATCCAGGATAGAGCCCCCATTAGCGCTGAGGATCGAAATTCCCTTGGCGACATCAAGGGAACTGCCGCCGCCGATACCCACCACCAGGTCGCAGTCCTCAGACTTGAAAATCCGGGCGCCCTGATCGATGATCCGGGAGGGCGGTTCGGGTTCAACCCGGTCATATAGAACATAGGGGATGGCTTCGGCTTGAAATGAAGCTTCAACTGTCCGGGTCAGACCGGCCTGGATGACGCCGGGGTCTGTCACGAGTAGAACCCTGGAACCTCCCAGCCGGCGCACTTCAGCGGCGGTTCGCGCGGCGGAATCGACACCCAGGACAATCTTGTTGGGGGAATATGAGATATGGGTTTTCGATGAATAGGCAGGGGTCATGGGTGCAGCTCCTCTTTTTGCGTTCGTGAAAATCGGGATGTCCTTAAATAATCGTATAATTTTTCGATTGTTACCAATCGAAAATTGAAAAAAAACGAGCGAGTTGCGGGCAGGAAGGGACGGGGCAGTAAAGGACGTCCATTGGATTACTGTTGCGCACCTGATAATCAATAATCCAATGGACGTTAAAACACGGAGAGCATATGCCTGTTATCCCTGCGCCTTTTTTTCGAGCTCATCCAGTCTGCCGGGCTCCGAAACGGCAATGTCCACAAGGCTCTTGGGGATGGAGCTTTGCTCGCACATCACTCTGATTTCTTTCTCTTGATCGCTGAATTCCATGATTTCGCGGATGGACTCAATGTATTCGAGCATCTTGTCCGGCGGGATATCATCCAGCGCCGGTCCGGCCGCCACTTCCTTTTTCCGGGCGGCTTCTTCTGCTTCCAGCCTTTGTTTTTCCTTTAGCTCCGCTTCCATTGTCTGTTTGACACTATTGATCGCGTTCTGGTCAACTTGTGCCATCGCGATGATCAATTTTTCGGAGACGTTGTTCGTAAAAAGGTGCTTCACTTTTTCTTCGCTGGACTTGTCCGCTACCGCCTCGAGCAGGGCGGCTACCCTTGCTTTCTCTGCGCGCTCCTTTTTTATCAAGGCGTTGATCTGTTCCAGCTTTTCTGCGGTAATGTCCAGCGCCCTGGTGATCGCCTCGGGAGCCACTTTTTCCTCAATGAGCAATCGGATGCCTTCATCGTTCGGCAGGCCTTTTGCCTTGGCAGTGAGCAGGTCGAGTTTTGTCTTCTCGACCATCCGTATCACATCCGGTCTGCGTTCGGATTTTTGGAGTTCCGGCCACGTTTTGCCGATGTCGTTGATGAGCTTATCCGTTGCAGAATAGGGGTTGGCCGCGTCCTCCAGCGTAAGGGCAGCGATCGCAGTGTTGAAATCCCTCAGAAGGGGCCTTCCGACTTTGTGGGCTTCATTCATTGCCCATCTCAATTGAAGCATATGGCCGCCGTAACGCGAAACATTGAAGCCTGTATTGTCAAGTTCACCCGCAATCCGTTGAATCGATGCTTCCAGGCTTTCCCCTGAAAGGTCCTGGGAATCGAGCCCGAGGATCTTCTCTTCGATTAACAACCATAGAGGCTTTTTTTCTACCGAGTCGCTTGTCGTCATTTTTAGATCTCCTTTTTAATGATTTGTACCGAAAATATATGTGCCGACAGAATCCATAGGAATGATTTCCACTGGAACAAAAACAGGTCGATAAGAACCTGCTTTTCCGGAGAAAGACTATAGAGAAGCACCCATACGAGTCAAGAAAAAAACCACAATGGACTCGGAATGTTCGCCCATTGCATTATCGGTAGACACCTGATAAGCAAATCAACCATGAGATAAATGGACGACCCCATCACCCCCTTCAGCATATTAAATGAGCGATACGGATAATATCAAAATAATGACCGGTGCCGCAGAAGGTTTTTCGACATTGACCTTTAATCTTCGTTTCGGCCTGGCCGATGACGGTGCCAACAGCTGGGACCATCGAAAGAAGGGGCTTCCTGCGCTGTTCAATAAATATCGCCCTGATTTTATCGGTCTGCAGGAGGCTAACGATTTTCAAATCGATTTCTTGACGGATATTCTGGCCGGCTACGAGTGTATCGGAAAGTACAGCCCCGCCCCGCCCAATTGGCAGCACAATGTCATTTTCTTTAAAAGCGAATGGGATTCGACATTTTACCAGCATCTTTTCCTCAGCCCAACACCTTCGATCCCCAGCCGGTTTAAGGATAGTCGCTGGCCGCGCCAGTGCACCATTGGCATGTTTGCAAACAAACATCGACGCTTGATCTGCACCAACACCCACTTCGACTTTGCAGAAGAGGTGCAGACCAAAAGTGCTCTCCTGATAATGGAGCACCTGGCCAAGCTGCCTTCACAGGCGCCGGCAATCCTGTTGGGCGATTTCAATGCCACCCCCGAACAGAATTGCTACAGGATTTTCACAGGGGGCGGCCAGAAATCCTCGCCTACCGCGCCCTGGTATAAAAATGCCGCCGAAAAACCGTTTCCGGGTACCTACCACGGTTTTAACGGGCGCACAAACGGCGAACACATCGACTGGATCCTATACCGCGGCCAGATTGCGCCTGTGGAATACCGTGTGGTGGAAAGCCTTTTCGCAGGAGTCTACCCCTCAGATCACTTTCCGGTGTATGCAACATTCAGATGGATCGATTAAGTCAACGATGCATTTCCGGGTTTCGGAGACGGGCGGGACGTCCGCAAACAGGTAAATAACCGCCTCATTAAATGGGATGTTGGTGCAGAAAGTTCTTGATGCCAATAGAGGGCTTGTCGACAGATGCGATAGATGGTACGTTCCTTGATAAATTGATTACGTTTGAAAGAAGCGGTTAAGGCGCTCAGGGGCAGAATGATATTGAAGGAAAGTTTGTGACGGGCAACACGTGACGAGTGACCGGGGTGATAGTGGCGGGGAAGCGAATGGGCTGGCCTAAATGGAAGCCCCTCCCTGAACCCCGAACGATTAAAGGAGGTTTATGATGGCTGGAGGATATACGGGAAAGATCGGCTTTGTGGATCTCAGCAACGGAGAGATTCGAGAAGAAAAACTGGACGAAGGCATGGCGCGCAGCTTTATCGGCGGCTGCGGGCTGGGGGTTCGGGTTTTGTACGAACGCCAGAAGAAAGGAGTGGATCCGCTGGGCCCGGAAAATATCCTCGGCTTTACAACCGGTCCCTTGACCGGCACCCGAACACCCACCGGCGGCCGCTACATGGCCGTGTGCAAATCCCCCCTGACGGGCGGCTGGGGAGATGCCAATTCAGGCGGGTATTTCGGATCCGAGCTCAAGTCCGCCGGGTGGGACGCCATTTTTGTTTCCGGCATCGCATCCAAACCGACTTATCTTCTGATAACCGATAAAGGGATTGAACTCAAGAAGGCCTCACACCTGTGGGGTCTGGACACCCATCAGACCGAAGCGAAGCTGGCACAGGAAACCGGAAATTCCAGGATCCGGACGGCATCCATCGGCCCGGCTTCCGAAAAACTCTCGTTGATCAGCGGCATCATCAACGACAGCGGTCGGGCCGCCGCAAGGTCCGGCGTGGGGGCTGTCATGGGTTCCAAGCGATTAAAGGCCGTGGTGGTCTCCGGCACCGGCAAGGTGGCTGTCGCCGACGCCGGCCGGCTCGATGAACTGCGGAAGGATTTTATCCAAAAAATGCGCGAAGCCGGCGGATTTGTCGAAGTGTTGATGAAACACGGGACCTGCGGGTTAACCGGCGCGCTGATCACCGGCGGTGCGACACCGGTAAAAAACTGGCTGTTGGCCGGTGCCCAGGCGCTTCCGGAGATGAAAAAGATCACCGACCCGGATACATTGATTGCCCCCCAGGTACGAAAATACGCCTGTGCGAACTGCCCCGTCGCCTGCGGGGGTATCTATAAGGTTGCAGAAGGACGGTATCCTGTTGAAGATGCCCACAAGCCCGAGTATGAGACCGTCGGGGCTTTCGGCGCCATGTGCCTCAACACCGACCTGGGTTCCATTATCAAGCTGAACGACATGTGCAACCGCGGCGGTCTGGATACGATCTCGGCCGGTTCCGTTATTGCTTTTACCATGGAGTGTTACGAGAAAGGCATTATTTCAAAAAGCGATGCCGACGGCCTGGACCTTCTCTGGGGAAATTCGGATGCGATGATAACGCTTCTGGACAAAATCATCCGCAGGGAAGGTTTCGGCGATATCCTTGCCGACGGCGTCAAGATCGCCGCACGGAAAATCGGCAAAGGGGCCGACGCCTGTGCGATCCATGTGGGCGGACAGGAGCCGGGCCTGCACAACGCACTGTTTCTGCCGGGCCGGGGCACCGGATATGCGTGCGATCCCACTCCCGGCCGCCACACCGCGGCACCCATGGCGCGCCTGGATGCCGGTGCGTCGGTCGTGGCCCCGTATCCGGAGCTTACGTTCCCTCATTTTGAAAAGTACGAATACAGGCGCAAAGGGCCGGCCAGCGCCGTGACCTCGAAATATTCACAAATTGGAAACTCGGCCGGGGTGTGTCTCTTTCCGACCGTCTTTTTCGGATTTTTTCCTTTGGTCGATTTTTTGAATGCGGTAACCGGATGGGATATGGACATGGCGGAAGCGCTCCAAGCCGGAGGCCGCATTCAGACATTGCGGAAGTGTTTCAACGTGCGCGAGGGAATCGCCGCAGACGATTCCCGTCTACCCCAGCGGATGGCGGGTATTCCACCCAAGGCGGAAGGCCCGCTCAAAGGGGTGACCATCGATATGGAGGGCCTTGCCGAAGAATTCCACAAGGCCATGGGCTGGGAGGCCAAAACCGGAACGCCGACCGAGGCGACGACTGAATCGCTTGGGCTCAAAGGCCTCGTTAAACAGTTCGGCTGATCTTTGATTCGAATCTGGATTCTGGATACGGCTGATCCGGTGCCTGACCTGCACAAGTATCTGAAATAAATGTATTAAGTTTTTTAGCGGGCACCCATACGGATCTAAAACGGCTTTTGTGATATCAACAGGAGCGCTTTAAGGACGATGAAAAAGGGGGCGTCCTTAAAATATTGCGCCCTTGTTCAGGCACCGGCCGGAAACGGTGAGCTGATAAGGATACAATGAACAGAGAAAATGCGTGCATACCGGATGCAACGGTTTTGCTTCAATTGGCCAGGATGCGGATGCCGTTCGGCAAGTACAAGGATCGGCTGTTGATCGACCTGCCGGAGCCTTATGTAATCTGGCTGGCCCAGAAGGGATATCCGGACGGACAACTGGGGGATATGCTGCGCATGGTGTATGAGATCAAAGTAAACGGCCTGGAATATCTTTTCGAGCCGTTGCGGAATCTATAACCAAATAATTATTTAGACATACAGCCAAAATATTTTTCGACAGGATTAACAGGGCAAAAGGGACGTTCCTTGATATATTGATTACGTATTTGGGGTATTCATGAAAAACTTAAAACGAATGCCGGCTGTTGTCCTGCTGGGATTGATTCTATTACAGTGTTCACCGAACAATGGCTGGCGCACCGCCAGTCGCGAATCGTCAAAGATCGCGCCTGACCCGGCCGCAACCATCGAAGCGGTTCTTCACGTTTACGGCGCCGATACCTATGGCTGGCGCGGATGGTTCGCCATTCACACCTGGATCGCGGCGAAACGGACCGGCGAACCCGCTTACACGGTATACGACGTGGTTGGCTGGCGGGGTCGCCGCGGTCAGCCGGTACTGAGGATTGCCCGGGATATTCCCGACCGCTACTGGTACGGTGAAAAACCCCGCCTTATTAAAGCGTATCGCGGCAAGGGGGTCGATAGCCTCATCGATCTCGTCGACAAGGCTGCGCAGGCCTATCCCTGGAAAACGGTTTACAAGGGCTTTCCGGGACCCAACAGCAACACCTTCACAGCCTGGATCGTAAAGCAGGTGCCGGAACTGGAGCTGGAGCTCCCCTTTTCTGCAATCGGCAGCGGTTACATGAACCAGGCAAAAGGGTCGTCCACGTCCGCAAATAAGTAAATAATTTGGCAAAGGGACTGGATTTTCGATTTTAATAAACCCTGCCCATGGCCGGCAAGTTTAATGATAAAAGGAGATACCATGAAAGTACTTCGACATTTTGGCTCCGTGGCGTTCGTGCTCGGGATTTTTACAGTAGTATTTGTCGGTATGCCATGGTACGTAATGGTTGCAGATGATCCGGTCGTTCCCTGGTGGCTGAGGCTCGCGGTTTTCTGCCTTTTGGGGGGTATCCTTGTGGTGCTGGCGACAGTAGCCATCGAACAAAGGACCCGCGCGTCATCAGTTGAAAAACAGCCGGTTGCCGGGTCTGGCCGCACGCTTCTGCTGCTGAATTCCGATGTGCTGCCCGGGCGAGAAATCACAGAGATTCTGGGTCTGGTCCAGGGACACACGGTATTTGCAATATGGATCGGCAAAGACCTGTCGGCTATCGTCCGGCTGATTCTCGGTGGTGAATTGACTGAATACACGGATATGATGGGGAGCGCTCGGTCAATCGCCACCGAGAGGATGACAGCGCAGGCTGTTGGAATGGGAGCCGATGCAGTCATTAATGTCCGCTATATGACTACGAGTGTTGTTGGCAGTGCCGCTGAATTGTTAGTGTACGGAACCGCCGTCAAGTTCAGCTGAGCACGCGCGTTCCGACAGCGGCGGCTCTTTAACCTATCCTTTTCGTAACACAGAACTTTAAAACATCGTAACTACAGCAAGGAGGAAATGTGCTGCTGGACGGGAAAGTGGCCATAGTGACAGGTTCAGGGACGGGCTTGGGACGCGCCTACGCCTTGGGGCTGGCGCAAGCCGGGGCAAAGGTGGTCGTTAACTCGAGGACGGCGGGCAATGTCGCCGGTGTGGTGGAAGAGATTCGAAAGGCGGGCGGCACAGCCCAGGGGTGTGCCGTCAGTGTGGCAAGCATGGAGGGCGCCCGGGAGATTATTCAGGCAGCCCTTGTACGAAACGAGCGGCCGCCTACTGACGCCGACCTGGGGTATTTCAAACCCGAGGAAGCAGCGCCGCTGGTGGTGTTCCTGGCCAGTGATCAGGCGTACTGGATCAACGGCCAGTTCATCTGTATAGACGGCCCCCGGCTGGCCATCTGCGAGCACACGCATCACGCGAAGACCGCTGTCATGCCGGGCGGTTGGACGGTTGAACTGTTGCTGGAACATTTCAAGGCCACAGCAGGTATGCCGCTGCAAGCCTACGGTTTCCTGACACCTGAGGGCAGAAAGATTCTATAACGCAATGCAGCCCATGAAACGAATGAACTGTTAAGGAATCGAGGTCTGCCCGAACGGCTGAAAATTACCCGTATACGCCGGCCCGGGCGGTGTCCTCAATTGACAGCGGGCCGGGCGCCATGTTAGATAAACGGCAAAAACTATCCAACTACCTGCAAAAGGGGGAAAAATTGGAGTGGCCCCGTAAAATTGTTTCTTTGCTGAAAGCCAATGATATCCGCTCCATATCATTTGTACCGGATTCCGTTATCGGTCGGATTCTGAAAGCGGCTGAAAAAGACCCGTATTTTCATTTCACGACCCTGGCCCGGGAAGAAGAAGGCATCGGCATCATCACCGGGGAATATCTGGGGGGAAGATATGGTGTCCTGATGATGCAGGGCGCCGGACTGGGCAACTGCGTCAATGCCCTGGCGTCGCTGGCCATTCCCTACCAGATTCCGTTCCTGATGCTGATCAGCCAGCGGGGCGAGTTGGGGGAGTTTAACGCCTGCCATGTCGTTATGGGAAAAGCCCTTCGCAGCATCCTCGGGGCGCTGGGAATCCAGCACTATACCGTGAACCGTGAAGATGAACTGGAAACCATCATAGGCGGCGCAATTAAAACGGCCTTCACCGCCGAGCAGCCGGTTGCGGTGATTCTGTCCACCGCTCTGATGGGATGGAAGGATGAAAAATGATCAACCGGCTTAAAGCAACCCGCTACCTGGTGGCGCAGCTTTCCGACGAACCGATTATCGCATCCTGCGGCAATCCGAAATACGACCTGTTCACCGCCGCCCAAAAGCGCAAGGCCAATTTTTACATGTGGAACTCCATGGGCATGGCGTCCTCCATCGGCCTGGGGCTGGCCATGGCCCGCCCGGACAGGAAGGTGATCGTGCTGGACGGTGATGGGGCGATTCTGATGAACTTGAATTCATTGACCACAGCAGCCAGTAAAGCGCCCGCCAATCTCGTCCACATCATCTGGGACAATGCTCAGTATCAAATTACCGGCGGACAACCGACCCATACCGGCGGGAAAGCCGATATCGCAGCGGTTGCCAGGGGCGCCGGCTTCCAGAAAGCCTTGACGGTAAAAACCTTTACCGCATTTAAAGAAGCCCTTTCCCGAATCCTCTCCCAATCCGGCCCCTGGGTCCTGGTGGCCAAGACCGATTCGACCCAAGCCCCCGGGCGCCCGCCCAAAAGCCCCGTCTTTATCAAGAATCAGTTTATGGACGCGTTGGGAAAACCTTGAGTTTGGAAAGGCGGAGAACACCGGCGGCTGCGTTGCCAAGAGTTGCGGACAAGGGAACGGTCTTAAATAAGCAAATACCTTTTCTATTTTTGCCAAGCGATCGTCCCCGGTTTTGGCGAATGATTTCAACAGGGAAACCACCTTTTAAAAGATGAAGAAAAACCACTGGGTTGTTTATCTGCTTCGGTGTTCTGACAACTCTTTGTATTGCGGGGTAACCAATAACCTGGAAACAAGATTGGCAGCACATAATTCAGGAAAAGCAGCCAAATATACAAGGTTTCGGCTGCCGGTTGAACTGGTGGCCGCTATCCCTAATATGACAAAAAGCGATGCGTTCAAACTGGAGTACCGGATCAAGCACGTACCTTCAGGCATGAAGATTATGGAGCTGACAAAAAGGAACGGGACAAGCGGGACTTCTATACCTTGAATCGGTCGAAGACCCGTCCGAATCGCCAGCGATGGAATGTGACGTCCTTAAAGCAGCCGGCCCTGTTGTAGGGCTCGTCGGCGATGAACCGGCGTGCCGTGTCCATATCGGAAACGTCCAGGAGCCACAGGCTGCCTATCGGGATCTTACCGGTTTGATCGAGCAGGGGGCCCCGGGCGATGATGCCGGCGGCATGTTCTGCCAGATAGGCCTGATGGGCGGCGCCGTGCTCCCGGCGAATGCGGGCGCCGTTGGGGCCGTCCAGGCCGTGAAACATGGCCTGGATATTGCCCGGCGTGCGCGGACAGTCACGCCAGGTGGTAGGAACCGCCGCCTGCCAGCGGTTTACGATCCAGTGCTTCTGGATTCCGCCGGTTACGTACGGTTCGTCGGCGATATGTTTTTCGAAGGCCCCAAGGTCCGGAAATTGGATCAGGCGCAGGCTGCCCAGATCGGCGGATTCATCGTCTGTGGTAAAGGGTCCTGCAAACAGGGTCTGGTCGTCGAATTCTTTCAAATAGGCCAGGTGCGCCTTCCGATGGATATCGCGCAGTCTGGCCGTATCGGGCTCGTCATAAATTAAAAGAGAAAACAGCATACTCCCTCCCTGGCTTAACGCGTAAACGTATATTAAAGCAACGCCATGCCCGGCAAGTCTGACGAAAATCCTAATGGCATAAGCGGGTTAAAATGTACCGGGGTATTTCCCGCCGTCGATGAGCAGGTTCTGGCCGGTGATGAACCCGGACCGGGCGCTGCAGAGAAAGGCGCATAAGTCGCCCAGTTCGGAGGGCGCACCGTAGCGGCCGGCCGCAATCAGGCCGGTACGAATTGCCCGCATCTCTTCGTAGGTTTTATTCTGGACCTTGGCCATGGCCCGTGTGTTGGATTCATGCCGTTCGGTGGCGAAATCGCCGGGGAGTATATTGTTGATGGTCACATTGTGCCTGGCCACCTCCCGGGCGACGCCGGCCACGAATCCGGTCAGGCCGGACCGGGCGCTGTTGGAAAGGCCCAGGATGCTGATGGGGGCCTTCACCGCGCTCGAAGTGATATTGATGATCCGTCCGAACTTTCGTGCTATCATGCCGTCCACCGTGTCCTTGATCATAAAGACGGCGCCCAGCATATTGTTGTTGAGGGCCGCCAGCCAGTCCTCACGATTCCAATCGCGGAAGTTGCCGGTGGGCGGTCCGCCCGAGTTGTTGATCAGAATATCCGGCTCCGGACAGGCCTGCAGGATGCGTGCCCGGCCATCGTCGGAGTTGATGTCCGCCGCCACGGGCGTCACCTGGACGCCGGCTGCCTTGCGGATTTCTTCGGCGGCGGCCTCGATGTTGGCGCGGGTGCGAGCCACGATGGTGAGGTCGACCCCTTCCCGGGCCAGGGACATGGCGCATGCCTTTCCCAGCCCCATGCTGGCGCCGCCGACAATTGCTTTTTTTCCGGATATTTCAAAATCCATAGGGTTGTTTCCTTTCTCGTTTCCGTTTATATTTTGTTATAATTTTATACATTTTTTTCTAAAAAACGTTTAGCTGCAATGCGCAGCATCCCGAAGTTTTTAACATACACGATCTTGAAAAAAAATCGATACCAAATTTCTCAAATTCCTGTCACAACGGTCTTTTTGACAAAAAACGGATTGCAACTTAAACCCGCTTTAAGCTATTAGTAATAAAGCATTCAATCATTACCCCGGGCTTAATGTCTAAAAGGAGTACCACCATGCCGATCGACACAAACATTAATCTCCTTATGAACTGTCGAACCAAAATCGTGGCAACCCTGGGGCCGAGCTCAAACGATATCGGCACCATCGAAAGCCTCATTGATGCCGGGGCCGACATTTTCCGTCTCAACATGTCCCATGGCACCCATGACGACCATGCCGCCACCTACGGTCATATCCGCAGCGCAGCCCAAAAACTGAAAAAGCCTGTGTCGGTGCTGGCGGATCTATGCGGCCCCAAAATTCGGGTGGGATCCTTCCAGGGGGGCCGGGTTGAACTGGTCCGGGGAAGCAGCGTGACCGTGACCTGCAAGGATGTGGAAGGCTCCCCGGGACTGATTCCTTCGCAGTACCGGGCGCTCGCCGGCGATGTCAAGGCCGGCAATCGGATTCTTCTGGATGACGGCAACTTTGAACTGCGGGTGGAATCAGTCGAAGGAACCGAAATCAGCTGTAAAGTTATCAGCGGCGGCCTGCTGCGCGACCACAAGGGGATGAATCTTCCCGGCGTCAATGTTTCAGCGCCCTCTTTGACTGAAAAAGACCGCATCGATGCACTTTTTGCAGTGGCGCTTGGGGTGGATTTTCTGGCGCTTTCATTCGTCCGCCGCGGTTCGGATGTCGAGGCCCTGCGATCCCTGATCGCGCAAACCGGCGCCCATGTTTCCATTGTTGCAAAAATCGAAAAGCCGGAAGCCCTTGACCATATCGGAGACATTATAGCGGCAGCAGACGGGATCATGGTAGCCCGCGGCGATCTGGGCGTGGAACTGCCGCCCCAGACGGTACCCAACGCCCAGGATCAGCTCATCGACCTGGCCCGGAGAAACAGAAAACCGGTCATTGTGGCGACGCAGATGCTCGAGTCCATGATCGAACATCCACGCCCCACCAGGGCTGAAGTTTCAGATGTGGCCACTGCGGTTCGCAGCGGCGCCGATGCGGTTATGCTGTCGGCCGAAACCGCTGCCGGAAGGCATCCCGTAGAAGCCGTCAAAATGATGGACGGCATCGCCCGGCAAACCGAAGCCTACCTCTGGCGCCGGGGGGCATTCGGTTCTCTGCGCCGGCATTACGATACTCCCCGGCCGCTGCCGGTGGAAGATGCCCTTTCGGAATCAATGGCCCAACTGTCGCGCGATCTTCTTGTCCGCGCCATCGTTGTCATATCACTGAATGACCATTCGCTGGCGGTGATGAGTTCATCGAGACCCTCCGCGCCCATTGTCGGTGTTTGTCCGGATTATAGAGCCAGCTGCATTGCAAATCTTCTCTGGGGGGTCATTCCGGTTCCCGTCGATCTTGCCGGGATCGACAGTCCGATTTCACTGGCACGGCGCATTGTTGTGGAATACGGACTTGCTGGTAAAGGCCAAAGTATTCTGGTGGTGCAGGGGTTCCACAGCGATCCGGAGCAAAACACCCCCAGTGTGACCGCTGTTACAGTCTGAAATTGATCCGCAACAGCACGTTTTACATAGACCATTCAGGATTCGTATATGTCATTTGATCAACTTGGCCTTGGGATCGAACTGCTTGGCGCCGTTAAAGCCAAGGGTTACACCGCTCCTACCCCCATTCAGGCCAGGTCCATTCCCGTTATCCTTGGCGGAAGAGATATCCTTGCCCGCGCCCAGACCGGTTCGGGAAAGACAGACGCGTTTGTACTCCCTTTGGTGGAAATCCTGAGCCGCCGGAACGGCAGCGGGCGCTACCCCCGGGCACTTGTTCTGACCCCCACGCGGGAACTGGCGCTTCAGGTGGGAGCGTGCATCAAGGTCTATGCAAGGAGGGTTTCCATTCGATGCACCGTGGTTTACGGCGGGGTTCGCATCGACCCCCAGATCGATCGGCTGAGGCGCGGCATCGATATTCTTGTGGCCACACCGGGCCGCCTGCTGGATCTTGCCGTCCATGGGCATTTGAATCTTTCCCGGATAGCGTTTCTGGTTTTTGACGAGGCGGACAGAATGCTGGACCTTGGATTCAGTGCGGAGATTTCCGAGATCCTCGATCTCGTTCCAGCCCAACGCAGGACCATGCTGTTCTCCGCCACCTACACCCAAGAGATCCGGAACCTTGCCGCCAGAATGCTGCAGGATCCGGAACTTATCGAGGCGACGCCCCACAATACGGCGGCGGAATCAATAGTCCAGAAGGTTCACCTGGTGGACCGGACAAACAAGCGGGCGCTTCTCATCCACCTGATCACCCGGGGACGCTGGCGCCGGATACTGGTCTTTACCCGCACAAAACACGGGGCCGACAAGCTCTCGGAGAAGCTTGCCGCACAAGGCATCAGTGCTGCGGCGCTGCATGGCGGCAAAGGCCAGTCTCTGCGGATACGGACCCTCGAAGCATTCAAGAACGGTGAGATCCACACCCTCGTGGCAACGGATGTGGCCGCAAGGGGGCTGGACATCAGCAGTCTTCCTTATGTGGTCAATTACGATATGCCGGGCATCCCCGAGGATTATGTTCACCGCATCGGCCGCGCCGGTCGTGGGGGTGTAAACGGCATTTCCGTTTCCCTGGTCAGCCATGATGAAAGGCGCTATCTCCAGGCCATTGAAAAACTGCTGAAGCAGAAGATTCCGGTGGAAAAGGTTGACGGCTATACAGTGGATAGCGACGTTCCCGATTTCGTTCTCTTTCGCCCCAACAGCCCGTCCAGCGAAAAAAAGGCGGACAGGGCCATAAAAGAGATGGTCGCCCGGCGAAATTCTGCAAAACAGCGATCGAAAATCCGTAAAGCCAAACCCAAAGGCTCCGGCAAAAGTCCGGGAGCGGAATCGATATCCCGGTCCGGCGGGAGAAGCGAAAAGGCGGGGAAAAAGCCGAGCCGATCAGGGGCGCGTGCCCCTCGATCTTCTAATCAAAGCAAACCCAGGGGCAGGCGATAGAAAAAATGGGGGCCGGGGAAGCTGGGAAGAAGTAACGAGGGACGAGGGGCGAGGGACGAGCGGGACAAAACATTTTTGTGAGTCACCATGAATCGGGAAGAAATGCTTGCAAGAATTGCCGACGCCTCACAAGCGTGGGATTTTGTCGTTATCGGCGACGGGGCCACCGGGGCTGGTACGGCGGTGGAAGCCGCCTCGCGCGGCTATCAGGTCGCGCTCCTGGAACAGAATGATTTTTCAGCCGGCACGTCCAGCCGGAGCACCAAACTGATCCACGGCGGTGTGCGCTACCTGCAGCAGGGAAACGTGTCCCTTGTTCTGGAGGCCTTAAGGGAACGCGGCATCCTGCGGTGCAACGCACCCCACCTGGTGCACGATTTGCCGTTTATCGTTCCCACCTATGACTGGTGGGAAGGGCCGTTTTACGGGGTCGGATTAAAACTTTACGACATGCTGGCGGGCAAAGAGGGCTTCGGTCCGTCCCAGATTCTGTCGGTGGAGAAAACCGTTGAGAAGATACCGACCGTCGAAACCGAGGGACTGCTGGGCGGGGTCATCTATCACGATGGGCAATTCGACGATTCGCGCCTGGTCATCAACCTGGTCCAAACGGCGGCCGAACAGGGCGCTGCCCTGATCAACTACATCCAGGTCGTTGGTCTAAAAAAAAAGAACGGGCTGGTCTGCGACGTAATCGCCCGGGATATTGAAACCGGCCGGGAATACGAACTGAAAAGCAGGGCCGTCATCAACGCAACGGGCGTCTTCAGCGATGGGGTTCGCCAACTGGATGACCCCCAATCCCCGCCGATCATACAGCCCAGCCAGGGGGTCCATATTGTCCTGGACAAGGCCTTCCTGCCGGGGGACACCGCCATCATGGTGCCCCACACGGATGACGGCCGGGTGCTTTTTGCCATTCCCTGGCACGATCGCGTCGTTGTGGGCACCACCGACACCCCCGTCGATGATATTTCCCTGGAACCGCTGGCGCTTAAAGCGGAGATCGACTTTCTGCTGAGCCATGCCGCCCGCTATCTGACCAAAGACCCTGCGTCCGCTGACGTCCTAAGCGTTTTTGCCGGTTTACGCCCGCTGGTGGGCAGTGCCGAAAGCCTTAACACCGCTACGATATCAAGGGAGCATACCCTGTCGATTTCGCGGACCGGGCTGGTCACCATCGCCGGCGGGAAATGGACCACCTATCGCAAGATGGCGGAAGAGACCCTTGACCAGGCCGTTGCGGTGGCGCGTCTGAAACCCCAGCCCTCGGTGAGTGAAACGTTGCAGATCCACGGCTATCACCACCATGCGGAACGCTTCGGCAGCCTGAAGGACTACGGATCGGACGCCCTTGAAATCGAAAAGCTGGCCAAAAGCGACGCCCGCCTGAAAAAGACCCTGCCGGGCGGTTTCGTGCTTGGTGCGGAAGTCGTCTGGGCGGTGAGGCATGAGATGGCGCGAACGGTGGAAGACTTTCTGGCCCGTCGCCGCCGCACCCTGTTTTTAGATGCCCGTGCCGCCATGGCCATGGCGCCGGAAACGGCCAGCCTGATGGCGGCGGAATTAAACCAAGGGGCGGACTGGCAAAAAGCGCAAGTTGAATCGTTTCGCAAAAAAGCGCAAAACTATCTGGTGGCTTAGCCTGAGGTTGCTGATTTGGGGACAAACAGGGCGACATCCCTTTAAGGGAAAAACGCAACTATCCCTGAGCCCCCGATGAAATGAACGGCTTTAGCTTTTCATCGGGGAAAGAGATTGGATGCCAGGGCCTGTTTCGTACCGGGTCACTTCGTTAAAAATCCACCAGATTAAGCCGCCTTTGGAATCGGCCCCAGCCCGGCGGTTAACTGCACTTCTCTGGTTTTTTTATTGTACCAGCCTTCGAAAGCGATCAGTTCCGGATGGGTGTCCAGGGAATTATAATCTCTGACATTTACCTTTTTCATATTGACCTTGGCATTATCAAATACCCGCACATCAAAAACATTTTTTTGCTCGGGGCGCGAGCGTTCCACCGCTTTAAGGTTCCAAACCCATTCAGCCTCCTGTTTCATGGTCACGACCAGGTGTTTTGCAACCGGCTCCGGCAAGTACCCGGGAGCCGACAAAACGGCGGCTTTGGGATGTGCACTTCGCTTATCCGATTTCTGCCAGAATTTCCAGTCCATCGTTACTCCTCCTGTTTAATTGTCATCTGTCACAAGCGCAAGGGCAGCAAACACGGCCGCCCGTTCCTGATTAAATAAATCAAAAGCGCCTGGATATTATAAAGGCAAAGTCCGTGCCAGAAAGACCCTGCCAGCCGGGTTGCTGAAAAAGGTGAAAGGACGATCCAAAACC
Source organism: Desulfobacterales bacterium (assembly GCA_029211065.1). Taxonomy (NCBI): domain Bacteria; kingdom Pseudomonadati; phylum Thermodesulfobacteriota; class Desulfobacteria; order Desulfobacterales; species Desulfobacterales bacterium. Next base: position 10,711 of record JARGFK010000043.1, on the reverse strand, counting down.
GCCAGGATTTGTCTCATGATATGAATGGGTTGTGTTATAGTGCCGCTTTGATCCTGAAACAGTTATGCCGAAATATTCTGAAAGTCCGGGGAAAAGAAAGAAACCGGCTCTTCTGGGGAATGAAATATGAGAATTTCCGGTTCTGGATTTTGCCGGCAAACATGAACAGCCGGTTCCGGTTTACCCCCGACGCGATTTGCGGGGCGTTGTTTGCCGGTTGTACAAATCCAAAGAATACCATCGATTGAAAAGGGGGATATCTCCGCCCTCCCCATTTTTAACCCCAATCTCAGATGAATCAAGGCGCTTGCCATCGGCGTGGGCTTCTGTTAAGGCTTCCGGTACATTTTTTCAGCCAAAAGGATATGTCCAGGGCCACGGTTTGCCGATCATGCTAAAAAAATATTTTGATTCAGCAATACAGCGTCTGTCTCCCCAGGGGAGGGCGGTACTGGCGCTTATCGCACTTGTCTTTCTCTGGGGCTATAACTGGGTCGTCATGAAGGTGGCCGTTCAGTATGCGGCCCCTTTCGACTATGCGGCATTGCGGCTTTTTCTGGGAGGGATCTGTCTCCTGGCGGTGCTTGTCTGGCTGGGAAAGCCGATTCTGCCCAAGGAAATTCCGGGAACATTTCTCTCGGGCTCGCTCCAGTTAGGCGGGTTTTACGGGCTCTCAACCTGGGCCATTGTGAACGGCGGCGCCGGTAAAACAGCGGTCTTAAACTACGCCATGCCGTTCTGGGTCCTGCTGCTGGCCTGGCTGGTCTTGGGGGAACGCTTGCGAAGATTGCAGTGGCTGAGCGTTGTCATTGCTTTGGCGGGGCTGCTGTTTATCCTCATGCCCTTCAGCTTCAACGACGCCCTGTTCAGCAAGGGACTGGCCCTTCTGTCCAGCGTGTCCTGGGCCGTGGGCATCATCATCTCAAAAAGGCTCCAGCAAAAAACCTCTCTGGACCTGCTCTCCTATACAACCTGGCAGATGCTGTTCGGCTGTATTCCGCTTGTCTTGATTACCCTTTTTATTTCTTCACCGCCCATTACCTGGTCCCTTCCGTTCATAGCCGCCCTTTTTTACAGTGTTGTCCCGGGAAACGCCATCGCATGGCTGCTCTGGTTTTATGCCTTAAGCCGCCTTTCCGCCGGTTCGGCCGGTCTGGGAACGCTCGCCACGCCGGTGGCGGGGGTGCTCGCCGCCTGGATTCAACTCGGGGAACAGCCCACCCTTTTTGAGGCAGCCGGCATGGTATTGATTGTCTGCGCCCTGGGAGTCAATACGATGCAGGCTTTAAAAGATAGAGGTGATGAGGGACGAAGGACGAGGGGACGAAAGACGAAGGACGTGGGGCGAAAGACGCGTGACGAAGAACGAGGGGCGAGGGACGAGAGTGAGGTGGGAAGGCAAAAAAAGGACGAGGCTGAGGTTGAGAAAGAGATTAAAATGGGATAGTAGCAGAGAAGGCTGAGAAGCGTATGGGCTTCTAATCAAGGTTCGCATTGCCTTCAGTTTTTTATACGTGATCATGGCGGAAAAATAAAAGGGAGGAAATGAAAGATGATTTTAGAAGGCGGCGGATACAAGTTCGCGGTTGTCGAGGGGTGGGGAGCCCTTCCGGATGGGCTACAGCTGGGCGCCGATATTCCCGGAGTGGCCACGGACTCCCAGGACCGTGTCTACGTCTTCAACCGCTCAGCGCACCCGGTGGTGGTGTTTGAGGGCGATGGCCGGTTTCTGGGAACCTGGGGTGAGCATGATATCCCGGGTCGTCCCCACGGCATTACGATCACGCCGGACGACATCGTATGGTGCACCGACGACTGGGAACATACCGTTCGCAAGTTCACCCTGGAGGGCAGGCTGCTCCAAACCCTGGGAACGCCGAACCAACCCGCCGACACCGGCTATATCATGGATTCGAAGACGACGGTTGGCATAAAGGCCGCCGGGCCCTTTAACCGTCCCACCAAAGTGGCGGTGGCGCCAAGCGGCGAGCTCTATATCACGGACGGCTACGGCAATGCCCGCGTCCATCGCTTTACCCCGGAGGGGGGGCTGGTGCAGTCATGGGGCGAAGCCGGGGTCGGGCCCGGGCAGTTCAATTTGCCCCACGCCGTTTGGGTCCATACGGACGGCCGGGTGTTTGTGTGCGACCGGGAAAACTCCCGGATACAGATCTTTGATCCCGCGGGAAAACACCTGGACAGTTGGAACATAAAGGGACGCCCGCAATCGATATGTATCGATAACGAAAACCGCGTCTTCATATCGATCCTGCTCTGGATGGCCGGCCGGCGTACTTACGGCGGCACGATAATGTCCGAGTCCGTTCCTTCAGGTGTCGGCGTTTTCGATCTGGAAGGAAACCTGCTGACCAGGTGGGGCGGGACAAACTACGGGGAGATGGACAGCTTTGTCAGCGCCCACGGCATGACCCTCGACTCCCAGGGGAACATGTACGTTGTTGAGAACGGGCAAAACGGTTTGAAGCGATTGAGGATCGACCGCCCCAATTATCCGTCCCTGCGCAAACTGGCCCGATTAAGATAACCAAAGGTGTGAAATGAGCCGAATCCCATCCATTACCACTGAAAATTTTAACAATGCCCAAAAACAGCTTTGCGACCGTATTACCGGCGGAAAGCGGTCCCAGGGGCGGTCCCTGGACTCTTTTTTCACAAAAGAAGGCGGTCTCAGGGGTCCCTTCAATGCTTTTTTGTATAACCCGGTTATCGGAGAAGCCGCCCAGCGGCTGGGGGAGGTGTTGCGGTTTGAGGGCGCCCTTTCCGGACCGCTGCGCGAACTGGCCATCCTGACGGCTGCGGCCAAATGGGAGGCTCACTATGAATGGTGGGCCCACGAAAAAATAGGCCGAAAACAGGGGTTGGACGACCGTGTGATAAAAAGCCTGAAAGCAGGCGAGGAGCCGGAGTTTGGCGACCCGGCCCAAAGACTGGTGTTTGCATTCTGCCGGGAGCTCCTTGTAACAGGGCATATATCCGACCGCCCGTACGCAAAGGCGGTTGACCTGTTGGGGGAAGCCGGTGTTGTGGAGCTGGTCTTTTTGTTGGGATACTATACAACCATTGCGATGGTATTAAATGTGTTTGAAATACCGTTGCCGGAAGGAGAGCAGGTACCGTTTTGAACAGAATCTTGACGCGCTCTATCTTGTCGGCTTCGGTTTATGTTTATCCGAAGATTGATCGAGCCGGATAAAGCTGAGAATGATCATTGCCACCACGTAAGATACAGCCATCGTCCAGATGGCGGTCGCCATTCCGAACTGATCCACCAGCACGCCCACCAGGATGGTCCAAAAAGGTCCGGAAATCGCCCCGATGGTAAAGTAGAGGCTTAGCTGCGTATCTATTCGGGCATCTTGGGTTCCGCACTGTAACAAGAGGGTCTGTAACAGTGCATTGCGTGATCCGATGAAAAAACCCGAAAGGAAAATAAAAACGGCCAGGGGGATTCCGGGAACAGCAGGGGTCAGGATCGATACAATAGAAAGCGAAAAACAGACAAGATTCAGACGTGTTGCCAGCAGCGGAGAGGTCCGATCTGAAAACCACCCCATGGCCAGGGGACCAAACATGCCGCCGAACGTGTAGGCAGCGAAAAATAGAGCGGATAGAGAGACCGACATGTCGAAGCGATCAACCAGGAGAACGGTCAGATAGGTTTGGATCACGCCGCCGCCCCGTCCCCCCGCACCCGCCATCATGGTCAGTGATAAGATCAATGAATTACGATTCCTGAATACCGTTTTATATTCCTGCAGTCCGAATCGGTCCCGTTTTTTGATTTCGATGGGAACCGGATCAGCGGTTTCTTTTACCGAAAAGCACAGGATGCTTGTGATGATAAACGGCATGCCCAGAATAAAGAGGACGGATCGCCAGCCCAGCACGTGCAGCAGGGCGCCCACCAGCAGGGGGGCAACCAGGTTGCCGATATTGCCGGCCGTATCGTACAAACCGAGCGCCTTGGCACGGTCATTGGGGAAACTGGCGGCCATGATGGCGCCCCCCACCGGATGATACGTGCAGGTACCCAAGGCGCGGAACGCTCGACCGATTACCAGATGGCTGAAGTTCTGGGAGACGGCCATGAAAATGGTTCCGATGAAAGCCAGGGCATTGCCGACTCCCAAAATTTGAAAGCGACGGGCAAAACGTGTCAACACGCCGAACGTAATCTGCATGGGCCCGGTAACGACCTGGCTGACCAGGGATAAAAAAGCGATCCCAACATATCCGAATGCAAAATGGTCCCGAAGTACGGGATAGAGGATGGGAATACCCTGGATGTTCACATGGCCCAGGCTGTGCATGATATTAACAACGGTTACAATAAACCGCCGTGATGAATTTGTTTTTGGGGGGGCGTCTGTTGTCATCAATAATTCTATATGAACAGCCTTCCATCCTCCAGGATCAATTTTCCGTCCAGCCAGACCGTGGGATTCAGGAGGACAAAGTCGATGTGCAGGCCGGACTGGATCGTTCCGCCAAGGGAGATGTTGTCTCCCATCGCCACATGGAGGGTCCCCAGTCTCTTGGAAACCTCCTTGGTATCGGGGATAATGCGGCAGTCAGGGTTCATTCCCAGCGCAAACTGGGAAGCCATCCGCCGGGCATTGGCATCGAACTTCTCGAAGAGGTCATTGATTTGCCGGGCCTGTTTTCCGCCTTCCACATGGACAATCCAGCCGTCCTTGATTTCCACCTGCAAAGGCTCCGTCACCTGGCCGATCTTGTCTAGGATGTAGGGGTTGATGATGCGGCCCTGGGTGGTACCCTCCAGCGGGGCTACGGTGGCTTCTCCGTCGGGAAGCCCGGAAAACTTGCCCGGCTGGTCGGCAAAACCGGTCTGGGCTTTCCCCTTGCGGCCGCATAACTGCATGGTCACATCGGTTCCTTCGGCAGTGGTGAAGCGGACTTCGCGCGTTTTCTCCAGCAACGAGTCCACTGCCAGGGCGTTCCGCATTCAGCATCTCTCTACCTCCATAATTATTCTATTTGCAGGGCAACCAAGTACGTCAGACGATATCGGGCCTAAGAAAAAATATATGCGGATTTCACAGAAACGATTGATAAGGGTAATGGATCACCGCTTTCGCGGAAAAGATAACCAAAGGCTGCATTCGACCCTTCACGAACCCGCGTGAGGATACGGAAAGGGGGCTTACGTGTCAAGGAGATTTTATTTCGGAAAAGCGGGATATCCGAGAGGGTTAAGTGCTGAATACAGCGGCGCCGGTTAAACGGCATCGAGGCTGGCGGTTTTATAGGCTGCTTCAACCAGGCGAAGCGTTTCCAGATTGTCGCGGGGGTCGCTTTCAAAAGGTTTTCCCGTCCGGATGCATTCCGTAAAATGCGCAATGGCCGCACTAAAACAGGTCTGGTATTCCTTCTTCATGTCATACGCTACGGTGCACGCTTCCGGGCCAAGGAGCCTGAGGTTGCCGGGTTCCAGGATAATACTGGCTTTGCTTCCGATCAGTTCGAGCCGGTCGGAGACCGTCACGCCGAATCCGGGGGCTACAAAATTCCCGGCCAAGACCACCGGCGCACCATTTGATGTCTCCATAAATATGGTCGCCAGGGTTTCGCCGGCCAGGTCCGCTTCCGTCCGTGTGGCCCGAGCCGCAATGACGTTCAGCGGTCCGATCAGGAACCTGAGAACATCCAGCTGATGAATTAAAACGCCCAGGATGAGAAGGCGCTTTAAGGTCGCTTTGGCAGGGGACTTATCAATCGCAGGGCGCCGACCGTTCTTGTCCGGCAGATAACCGGACCGGTTCATGATCATCTGGCACTGCAGGACATCCCCCAGCCTTCCCTCAGACAACCAGGCGGCGATTTGCCGGAAGTCGGATCTAAAGCGCCTGCTTTCGTTGACCATCAGCCGAATTTTGCCGCCGACTTCGCTCACCAGGTTTTCGGCTTCCGCCAGCGTGTCGGTTAAAGGTTTTTGACACAAGGCATCAATGTGATGTTCGGCGGCAAGCCGGACATGTTCGGCGTGAAACGGATTGGGTGAAACGATATCCAGAATGTCGAGATTTTCTCCGGCCAGCATATCGGCCACATCGTCATAAACACCCGGGATGTCGAATTCTTTGGATCGGTCTGACGCTCTCTCTATCAAGGGGTCTGCTATGGCGACAACGTCCGCGGTTTTTAAACCCTTCCATGCCAGAAGATGGTAATCGGTAATTCGACCGGCACCGGCCATGCCGACGCGCAGCCGGCCGGATATGCTGCTCTTTTTTTTCATTTTCCTAAAGTAAACAAAATGTGTGAACTTTTATATCCACGGATATCCCGGCACAATAAAGCTGCTTTTTACAACCGCTAGTCTGGCAAAAGTGTATTTGTTAGTCAAGGAGTAAACTCGCCCCGGATGGCTGTGAATAAGTGAAGAGTGATGAGACTGATTTCCTAGTTGGAGCGAAAACCCATATTTCAGAAACCAATACATCGAGGCAGCCGGCCGGCGGCGGCAAGCGGGCAGGAGATTTTATCGCATGACCCAATTCTTGATTGACATACAAGGACGCTTTTCCTAAACTCCGTACACCAATGGATTATAAATGAATGACACTGCAGCCCCGCATGACGGGATCTTCGCTTTTCTCCGACCATCTGCGGAGAATGATCAATTTAAAAGGAGAGAGGAGCAAAAACCATGTCATTACATAATGAAGGCGAGCCCGAATTCAGGGCCCCCCCGTTTGTCCTGCGACAGCCACTTTCACGTCTTCGGTACCGCCGAACGTTACCCCTACGGGGACGACCTGCGCTACAAGCCCCCCTATGCGCCCTTCGACGAATTTCTGGCGTTCTCCCGGGGGCTTGGGTTCGAGCGCTGGGTTCTGGTGCAACCGAGCGCTTACGGTCGGGATAACGCCTGCATGCTCGATGCGATGGGAACCCTGCCCGGGTGCCGGGGGATCGTCGATGTTCACGAGGATGTGCCCGATGCTGAGATCGAGGCGCTCAACGCAGCGGGTGTGTGCGGTGTCCGCATCAATGTCCGTCCGATCAAGCCCCCCGATCCGGGCTTCGGTAAAACGCTCCTGCCCCGCATCATGCGGCTCGATGCACGCTGTGCCGAGTTGGGTTGGATCCTCGGTTTTCTGCTGCCGGGATGGCTGACCCAAGAGCTGATGGGTACGCTGCGGCAGCTCAAGGCCCGTTTCATGCTCGCCCACATGGGGATGTTCCTGGCCCGCGACGGAGTCAACCAGGCGGGATTCCAGCAGCTGCTGGATCTTTTGCGGCACGGGGAGGGGTGCTGCTGGGTAAAACTGACGGGTCTTTACCGGATGTCCGTCGCCCCCGGGTTTGCCGATGCGGGTCCGATGATGCAGGCGCTGGTAGAAACGGCGCCCGACCGGCTCATTTGGGGCAGCGACCACCCCCATCTCTCTTTTGCGGACAATACGGGAACCGTCGAACTCTTTAACTTCTTCGGCCGGTGGGTGCCCGATGCAGACAACCGACGCCGGATCTTGGTCGACAACCCCCAGCAGTTATTCAAATTCTAACCCCGGCGACACAAGGATGCATTGCCATGGAACTGAAAAAAAATCCAATCAAGCAGGCGCTCAGAAACGGGCAGACCGTGTTCGGGCTGAATATCGGCGTTCCCTCGCCGGTGATGGTGGAGTTGGCCGCATATGCGGGATTCGATTTCGTTCGCATCGACACCAGCCACAACGCCTATGATCTTCCGACAATCGTCAACCTGATCCGAGCCGCCGAGGCGGCCGGCATCACGCCCATGGCCCGGGTCGACAACGACCCGTATCTGATTGCGAACATCCTGGAGGCGGGAGCCATGGGTCTGTTCATCCCCGACGTCTCGACGGCGGAAAAGGCCAGGGCTGTGGTGGATGCCGTCCACTTCGCCCCGCTGGGAGACCGGGGGACTTACAGCGCCGCCAGGGTGATGCGGTACGGGAGGGTCAGCAGCGGTGATTACACCCGATGGTCGAATGAGGAGCTCCTGCTGGGCGTCCAGATCGAATCGAAAGAGGCAGCCGACAACCTGGAAGAAACCTTGAACGTGGAGGGGATCGATCTGATCGGCAGCGGCCGGGGCGATCTATCGAACTCATTAGGCATGACCGGTCAGAAGGACCACCCGGCGGTTCTGGCCCTGGAGGAAAAAATTTTCGAAACGGCCAAGCGCCATGGGAAATTCACATCGGTAAATCTCGATCCAGGCGCCCCGAACTTCGCTGAGACCGTCGCATCGTGGAAAAAAAAGGCGCAGGTCATTACCCTGGGACACGATATTCCGTTCATCCGGAAGATGTTTTCGGATGCCGTTAAAACGGCGCGTAAAAGCTGAAAGCCACAGATCCAGACTCAACTGAGCCGGCCGGCGACGTGAATGGCCGCAGTCGGGGCAGCTCTCAAAACGATCGGAGGGAAACCATGAAGAAAATTGTTGTGGCTAATCGGTTCGAGCCCGGGGAGGAAGCCCTTGCCATGCTGCGGGAGGTCGCCCGGGTCGTCGTTCTCGAAAACGACTCGGAAGCGGTGCTCCTGGAGGAGATCGAAGATGCGGATGCCCTCCTGGTCGGCATCAGCCCCCGGGTAACCCGAAACCTCATGGAAGCGGCCCCCCGTTTGAAGCACATCGCCCGGCAGGGCGTGGGGGTGGATATCGTGGATCTGAAGGCTGCCACGGAGCGCGGCATTCTCGTCACCAATGTCCCCGATGTCACTTCGGATTCCGTCGCCGAGTTTGCCTTGACCCTCCTGCTGTCGCTGGCCAAGAACATCATCCGCTGCAACGCGGCCGTCAAGGGGGGGCCGGTGGAGTGAACGGCGCGAGCTGATCCGGACCAATCTGGAACTCAGCGGCAAGACGCACGGGATCATCGGCCTGGGGCGGATCGGGAGCCGGGTCGCCGTCCGGTGCCGGGCCTTCGGCATGCGGGTGCTCTACTACAAGCGGAACAGGGACCTGGATTTGGAGCGGTCCGCCGGGGTTGCGTATGTACCCCTCGAAACCCTGCTTCGAGAGTCCGACAGCATCAGCCTGCACATCCCCCTGACCCCCGAGACAATGAACCTGATCGACACGCCCCAGTTTGAAATGATGAAGCGGACGGTCCTGCTGGTCAATCACTCCCGCGGCACCGTTGTGAATGAGCAGGCCCTGGTCCGGGCGCTCAGGGAGGGTGGCGTCGGGGGCTACGCCACGGATGTTTATGAGCAGGAACCGCCGGACCCGGAAAGCGAGCTCCTCAGCTTCAAGAACGTGATCGCCTCGCCGCACCTGGGCGGGGGGACCCGCGAGGCCCGGGCCCGGGCCAACAGGACGGTGGCCGAGGATGTGGTCAGCGTTCTGCGCGGCGCGCTACCGAAAAACCTGGTGAACAGTGAAGTTCTACAAGGGGGGCTTCCGGTTACCGGCGGGGGATGATGGGGGCATCATAGGGATGGTCGCAATCGATCGCTGCGATTTTATAGCGGTTGTCAAAAAAACGTTCCGTTATCCCAACGCTTTTTTCTACAACCGCTTATACCGCAATTCATTATTTCGGAACTTTATTATGGAAAGCGGTATAAAGCGCTGTTGACACCTTGAATGCCACCATCAGTACTCTGCACCGGAGTCCGTCCGTTGGGGTTGGAATACAAATGGAAGGAGAATACAAATGGCAGAAAACGCGATAAGAATATTAAGTGCCGGGGCTTCAAAAACTGGCGTTGCCCGCTGCGCAAAAGCTTTTACCCAAAAAACCGGCGTCCCCGTTTCGGTTGAATTTGCGACGGCGCCGGTGTTGCGGAACACCATCAACTCCGGAACCAGTGATGCTGATATTGTCGTTGCCCCCGTCCCGACCGCCGAAGCATTTGCTGCCGATGGACACACGGTTGATGGCACCGGCTCAATCATTGGATCGGTCAAGGCCGCCGTTACCGTTAAAAATGGCGCCATTGAGCCCGACCTGACCTCGGCGGAAACGCTAAAACAGGCGATCATAGAAACGGATTCGCTGGTCTATAACGAGGCATCCAGCGGTCAGTACATCGCGACCATGATGGAAAATCTAGGCATTGCGGATGAAGTTGCCGCCAAAACCATCCGGACAAAAACCGGCGCCGCAGTCATGGAGCATCTCCACAAGAGCGCTCTCACGAGCGAAATCGGCTTTGGCCAGGCTACGGAAATCCAGGTACAGATAGATAAAGGCTTGAATGTAAAACTCCTTGGACCGCTGCCAAAGGAAGTCGAAAAAGTGACGACCTATCAATCCGCGCTGCTTGCCCGCGCGGCCAATAAGCAACAAGCCAAAGCGTTGCTCGACTTTATGGCCTCTGATGAAGGCCGGCGAATTTGCCGGGAAACAGGCTTGGATTAACCCTTATTCCCCGCTTTTAGTTTCTTTCGGAAATCCTTTTCAGAATTTCTTTGATACATTACCAATGCCGTTCCGAAAATGATGGTCACACGATAAAAATTTTACTTCGACATTTTTTATGGATGGGCACTGTTATCTGTAAAATGAATTGATAAGAATTTGCTGTTAAAAAGTGTATAAAATGAAGATTTATGATTGTGTTAATCACTAGTGTCACGTCAACCTTGTAATGTCGTAAAAATGTGGTAAGGGCTTACGCAAAAATTAATTCACATTTTCACTGGAGCAATTGAGTAGTTCCAGTTAGGCCGTTGTGTGTAATG
>JARGFK010000042.1 GCA_029211065.1 Desulfobacterales bacterium | reverse complement strand
AGCAAAATAAGCACAATGAAAAGAATGTCACCGATGCTGTAATCGCCTTTAAACCCATGTGATTTAAAGGTTTGCTTGATTCGAGAATGGATGCAATTCAACCGTAAATAATGGTCGATCAAAGTCAATCCCGAGAAAGTCGTCATGTCCTGTCGAACAAAACTGATAGGTAGTATTTTGTTTCTTCTTGCAATCAAAGTTCGTTTTTTATATCTCATCTATACAAGCCTTTCAGAATATGGGTTTTTTGCGTTTGCTCAACTCATAAATATCCGTTTTTGAAAGGCTTTTCAAGTTTTAATTACTTCTATTTATGGATTTTTTCACTCATTTGAGGTAATAAAATAACTTGACATGTCCCATCCATCTATTATATTCCCTAAATACGATATGGAGATGGACGATGAAAGAATTCATAAAGGTAATGAAAGCGGTCTCGGACCCCACCCGGGTTAAGATACTGAAAATGGTGCAGCGCCGGGTCATGTGTGTTTGTGAAGTCCAGGCGGCATTAGGAACGGCGCAGTCAACGGCCAGCAAGCACCTGAAGATTCTCGAAGACGCTGGACTGATAACCTCCTTCAGAGATGGCACGTGGATGAATTACAATCTTGCGGATGGATCGCAAAGCCCTTATGCCGCCAGCATGATCGGCAATATCAAGCACTGGCTTGAGGGAGAACCAGAAATCATGGGTTTGATGAAAAAGCTGCCGGGAATTCGCAGAGAGGAGATCTGCAAGGGCTAAAATTTTTTACCCTTAATATAACATGATATCGCGATATATAATTATATGGGTTGCGGCATCAATGCGGGAGTCTGTTGGATGAAAGAGCGTTATAAATTGATTTTGATCATTGGGGTATTTCTGCTGGCTTATTATATTCCCTGGAGTCACCCCACCATCCGGCAATCCGGACTGGAAGCGTTCATGATGCTCCAGGAATATGCCAGGGAGCATGTATTGACCTGCCTGATCCCGGCTTTTTTTATTGCGGGCGCAATCGCTGTATTTGTTTCCCAAGCATCGGTTTTAAAATATTTCGGCGCCCAGGCCAAAAAGGTGCTTTCCTATTCGGTGGCCAGCGTGTCCGGAACCATCCTGGCGGTTTGTTCCTGCACGGTCCTGCCATTGTTTGCCGGTATTTACACGCGGGGCGCAGGGATCGGGCCGGCTACCGCTTTTCTTTATTCCGGCCCGGCGATCAATGTACTGGCCATCAGTCTGACGGCAAAGATTCTGGGCTGGCAGTTGGGTTTGGCGCGTGCCATAGGCGCTGTGTTCTTTGCGGTAATCACAGGCCTGCTGATGGCTTTTATTTTTCGAAAAGACGATGCCGCCCGCACCATGGGACCGATTTATGTGCCGGAAGCCGGAGCCAAAGAACGAACACTCGCACAGGATACGCTCTATATAGGTACGATGGTGTTGATCCTGATATTTGCGGCCTTTGCCAGGCCGGCTGCAGGATCCACCGGGTTATGGCCCGCCGTTTTTGCGGCAAAGTGGTATATCACTATAGCACTTCTGATCGTTCTGAGCTTCATGCTCAAAGCCTGGTTTACGGGCGATGAGCGTAAAAACTGGGTGGACTCCACCTGGGGATTCATGAAGCAGATTTTTCCGCTTCTGGTCGCCGGGGTACTGGTGGCAGGCTTCATGCTGGGGCGTCCCGGGCATCCGGCCTTGATACCCGATAGGTGGATTCAATCCCTGCTGGGCGGCAATTCCCTGTGGGCAAACCTGTTTGCCTCGGTTGCCGGCGCCCTCATGTATTTTGCGACGCTTACCGAAGTTCCGATTCTGCAAGGTCTTCTTGGCGCCGGGATGGGCAAAGGTCCGGCCCTGGCATTGCTGCTGGCCGGTCCGGCTCTCTCGCTGCCGAACATGCTGGTGATCGGCAGCATAATGGGCGTTAAAAAGACAGTTACCTTCTGCAGCATTATCGTCATCATGTCTACGATTGCCGGTATGCTTTACGGCAGTTTCGCCGGGTAAAGGGCCATGCTAAACAGAATCTTATGATGTCGGACAAATTATGATCGGCAGCCACTGGAGCGCCATCATCGGATATCGTCAGCGACTGAGGAGGTTCAATATGTCAGAGAAAAAAGAGGATATACTTAATAATTATAAAAATGTGTTACAACAGACCCAAGGCATTACTCAGAATGACGAAAAAGGATGAACAGATGGGTGAGTCTCCCCTCAGCCGGTAGTTGGCCGGCGCATGTTGAAATTTTCCGATGATACCCAGGTCGGTGTCATTGGGCTGGACGAGATCATGGCTGAACTTTACACCGAGGGCAGAAAGGCCTCCGATGAGACTGCCGAAGAGATCATCAACAGGCTAGAAGCAAGAAAGAATTATATCCCTTCGGCCGAGCGTGTCCGGAAAGAGTATGCGTATGTTCTGCTCAAGGAATACAGAAAATTCGTTATGGAACGGTCCGGTGGCAGCCGGTAGCGATGGGTGGGATGCGATAAAGAAAAAAGAACGGCCCCAAATAACTTAAATTGAAAGTAAATTTATGACGGATAAATATAAAATCCTTTTTTTATGTACCGGCAACTCCTGTCGCAGTCAGATGGCCGAAGCCTGGACCCGGCAGTTAAAAAACAACCAGTTTGAGGCTTATTCCGCCGGCGTTTCCCCCAAAGGCATTGATCCGCGGGCCGTCAAAGCCATGGCGGAAGTCGGCATCGATATCTCGGGGCAGACTTCCAAGGATATCGAAGCCGTTCGGCATCTGGGGTTTGCCTATGTCGTCACCCTGTGTGACAATGCCAATGAGTCCTGCCCCTTTTTCCCGGGGAAAACCCGGCGGATTTACCGTGGATTTGATGATCCGCCCAGGCTGTCCGCGGATGCGAAAACCGAAGCTGAAAAGCTGGCTCCTTACCGTCGGGTAAGGGACGAAATTCGAAAGTTCGTTGAAAAATTACCTGAAATACTTAATGAAGAAAGCAAGGGTTAACACCTGCACAATATCAATAAAACGTTAACGTAAAAGGAGAAAAAAATGGATATTAGGATATTGGGGCCGGGATGCCCCAGATGCAAACAGACCGAAAAAATTGTTTTGGAAGCGGTTGCCGAAAGAGGCGTGAACGCCCAGGTTGAGAAGGTGACCGATATGATGAAGATTGCCGGTTACGGGGTGTTCGGCACACCGGCGGTTGTGGTGAATGGCGAGGTAAAGTGCGTGGGTAAAATACCCTCCAAGGAAGAGGTGAAAGGGTGGATCAAAAAATAATTGTGGCCGGTCGGATACCGCGTGACGAATGATGATTAATAACGCTGTTATTTTTATCGCCGTTTCGATCGTTTTGACGTTCGTTTCTTTTATGCTAGACAAGAAAAAAACGATCGCGGGACTCAGAAAAGGATTGAAAATGTTTAAAGGAATTGCCGTTCCTTTTCTGAATATTCTCATATTGGTAAGTCTTGCCTTGTATTTGATTCCGCAAACTTTAATCATCAAATATTTAGGTGTTGATTCCGGAATATGGGGGCTGACACTTGCGGCGGTTATTGGTTCAATTGCTGCAATACCTGGTTTTATATCTTATCCGATTGCCGCAACACTCATCGGGCAAGGCGCTACTTACACCACGGTGGCAACCTTTATGACAACCTTGATGATGGTCGGAATAGTCACATTCCCGCTGGAAGCCAAATATTTTGGAAAAAAAGTGGCGGCTTTGCGAAACGGTTCAAATTTTATTGCTGCGATAATTATCGGTCTATTCATTGGTTTGATTTTATGAATAATTTACTAACAAAACATAAACAATATATCTGGCTGGCGTCTTATCTGGCGGCGACCGTCCTTTCTTTTCTCTTGGGCTTTGATCCGGGCAAGGTGGTTTTCAGCAATTTCACCCACTTTTTCATAGAGATGATAACGTTCATTCCGTTTTTATTTATCATCGTCGGCCTGTTGGATGTCTGGTTTCCCAGGGAAAAAATTGAAAGACACATCGGACAGGACTCCGGAATCAAAGGAATATTTTTGATGGTCATTTTGGCCATGCTGCAAGCCGGACCGATTTATGTTGCCTTTCCGGTCGCCTATATTCTTCATAAAAAAGGCGCCAGCATTAAAAATGTATTTATTTATCTCGGTGCTTTTTCATCGGTTAAAATACCGATGCTGGGGATGGAGATCGGTTATCTGGGCGTTCGGTTTACTCTGGCGCGAACTTTGGTTGCATTGCCTTTGTTTGTCGCCATCGGCTATTTCATGGAGTGGTATCTAAAGGATAAGAATTTCGGGATTAATAATTTGTAAACAGAAAGTTACTATAGGGAGGATGCATGTCTGAAGATTGCTGTACCCCGAATGGAAATGTAATGATTCTTTCCTGTTCCGGCGGATCAAACGTCGGCCAGTTGAGCAATAGGGCGGCCGTTGAACTCACCTTGGAAGGTTTCCGCAAGATGTTTTGCCTGGCCGGCGTCGGCGGACATTTGAGCGGCTTTGTGCAGTCGGCAAAGGATATCCCTGCGATGGTAGCTATCGACGGGTGCCCGGTGGGCTGCGCCAAGGCGATTTTAGATCATGCCGAGATACCTATTAAAAACTATGTCCTCATTACGGATCTTGCCATTGAAAAGAACAAGGATTTCAACCTTAAGGATGAAGATGTCCGTAAAGTAAAGGACGCAGTTCGCAGAGCATACATCAACAGAACCGTTCCACCGATCTGCTGCTGAAATGAATTTGCGGAGAATCCAAACCAGGATAGCAGTTATTTCGCTTATCGGCTGTTTATTTCTATCTTCCTTCTCAAGCTTCCACTTGGAGGTGCATGCCCAGGATTTCAGCAGCTTAC
Organism: Desulfobacterales bacterium; assembly: GCA_029211065.1. Classification (NCBI taxonomy): domain Bacteria; kingdom Pseudomonadati; phylum Thermodesulfobacteriota; class Desulfobacteria; order Desulfobacterales; species Desulfobacterales bacterium. The sequence continues at coordinate 32,018 of JARGFK010000042.1, read as the reverse complement.
CTCCCAAGGGGATGGCGACCATGATCGATCTGGGCGCAGATTCCTGCGTCCCCTGCAAATTGATGGCGCCGATCTTAAAAAAACTTGAAAAGGAATTCAGCGGCAGGGTCGCCATCATCTTTATTGATGTTTGGAAACATAAGGATCAGGCCAGACGCTTCGGCATACGGGCCATTCCGACTCAGATTTTTTTTGACAAGGACGGAAAAGAGGTTTACCGGAACCTCGGGTTTATGAGTGAAAAGGCCATCGTAGCCCAGCTAAAAAAGATGGGAATCAAATAAACAGTTAGGGGATTTTATGATCTTAGCAATTGAAACCTTCTCAAATTCTTATAAATTTTATCAGCGGTGTTTCTTTATTGCAGTTTTATTCTCCCTTTGGGTCACCTTCATGCCTTCACTTGCAACGGCAAACTCTTCGGCCGTTGAAAAAGTATATCCCGGCCTGGCATCAGGCATTCTTAAAGCGGCCCGGCTGGATAACCTCAGTTCCGGCAGGCTGCTCTCCGCCGACGGGTTCGAGATTTTACAAACCTGGGCGGATAAGACCATCAAGGGGATTCCGGAGGAGATGCGAAAAGAGGCTGCGGGAAGTCTCTTTTTTCTGCTGGAGCAGGAAGTCACGCGCCGGGTGATCCTGTGGGATGCAAAGGCGGCCGGCATCCCTAAGAAAGATCAAACAGAAGACCAGGTCATCCAGTCGTTTTTAAGTCGGAAAGTCGCCGGGATTACGGTTGCGGAAAAAGAGGTGAAATCGTTTTATGATGAAAACAAGGAAATGGTCGGAGGGCTGCCGTTTGATCAGGTTAAGGAAAGCATCCAGGCATTTCTGATACAGCAAAAACAGCAGGATGCCGTCTTTGATTACGTAAAAAATCTGGAGAACCTGAAGGACATCCGGATCGATGCGGATTGGGTAAAAAAGCAGAACGTTCTTGCCCGGGATAATCCGGTGGATCGGGCGCGGCATTCCGAAAAACCGACGATGGTGGAATTCGGCGCCACCGGTTGCGTTCCCTGCGATATGATGCAGCCGATTCTGGACAAATTAAAAAAAACCATGGCCAGCGATTGAACGTGGTTTTTGTCAATGTGCGGGAAAATCAAATCCTGGGCGCCCGCTTCGGAATTCGTTCCATCCCGGTTCAAGTCTTTTATGACCGCTCAGGCCGGGAGACCTTTCGGCATGTCGGCTTTTTCGCCGAAGCCGAAGTCAACAAGCAGCTTGAAAAGTTGGGGCTGAAGTAAATTTGCATAGATTCGAAAGGAGACGACAATGAAAGAACTGGAAATCGAATGGAAGCATCTGGACGTGGACGGCAGAACCTGCGACCGCTGTGCCGGAACCGGCGAAGAGATTCGTGGGTTCATCCATCGTCTGCACGAGGAGTGTGCAGCCCGGGATGTCCATATCACATTAAAGGAAGTCAAGCTGACGGATAAAGAGATTCCGGAGTCAAACCGCATTTTCATAAACGGGATTCCGCTGGAGGAAATTATTCCGGAAACCGCCGTTTCCCAAAATGATTGTCCTTCCTGCAGCGATCTGCTCGGCAGTTCGACCTGCTGCCGGACCATCATTCACTCGGGGATAGAGTATGAGACGATACCGAAAAAATTGATCCGGGAAGCGGTCTGTAAGATTGCTCAATGTTGCTGAGATATAAGTATCCTCTCCAAATTATACATGAAGACGCAGGTCTTATGCAGCCTGTCATTCCGGGCTTGATTCGGAATCCAGCGGTGCCGCCGGGCGCAAAAAGCCCGGATTGAACAAAAATGAAACTTTTTACATGAAGTTTCATACGAGAAAAATTGGATTCCTGCTTTCGCAGGAATGACGAGATTTACCATGTTTAATGTCGTTATTTGTTGATACTCCTTATAGAGTTAACAAAGATACCATTGAAAAGGAAGACCGGCTTGCTCGAAACGATATTTTTAAATGTTAACGGCTGGATGGTAAGCGGTTCATACCTTGCCGCCGTTGGGTGTTTTTTGTGGGGAATGATCAGTGTGTTGTTCAGCCCCTGCCATTTGGCTTCGATTCCGCTGATTGTGGCGTACGTAGGCGGACAACAGCAAGCGCTAAGGCCAAAAGAAGCTGGCATCTATGCGGCGATGTTTACGCTGGGTCTTTTTATTACTATTGCTGTAATCGGCATCATATGTGTCCTTTTAGGTCGAATGCTGGGGGACATCGGTAACTACTGGCAGGTTTTAATCGGTGCGGTATTGATTTGGGTGGCCATGGGGATGATCGGGGTTCAGGCATGCTCCATGTCCGGGTCGCTGCTTTACCGTCTCAACCTGCGGGGAATTTACGGCGCCTTTAGATTGGGCTTGGCTTACGGAGTGTTTTCCGGATCCTGCACCTTCGGGTTCATCGCGCCGATGCTAGCCATCGTCACAGTCCAGCAAAAAGTCCTGACAGGCATTCTGATGATTGTGCTGTTTGCACTGGGGCATTGTCTGCCTATTGTTGCCGCCGGCAGTTCCACGGCCCTGGTCCGCAAACTGACGGAAAACAGCTCCTGGCAGGGAGCGGGCAACTGGTTTCGCAGGGGCGCCGGTGTGGTTATCGGACTTTTGGGCGTCTATTTCCTATTGAATCCATTTATTGTCGTGTAAATAAATATCGCTGACAAGGAGGGAAAATATGGCTGAAATCAAACGGCTGTCCTTTTTAGATCGCTTTCTTACCCTGTGGATCTTTCTGGCCATGTTCGTGGGGGTGTTCTGGGGATATTTTTTTCCCGGCGTGCGAAACGTGATCAATTATTTTCAGGTGGATACCACCAACATTCCCATTGCCATCGGATTGATCCTGATGATGTATCCGCCCCTGGCCAAGGTTAAATACGAGCAGCTGGGACAGGTCTTTCGTAACTTTAAGGTCCTTTTGCTTTCGTTGGTCCAGAACTGGGTCATCGGTCCCATCCTGATGTTTCTCTTGGCGATTGCCTTTCTTTCAGGGCATCATGAGTACATGGTGGGGCTGATCCTGATCGGCCTGGCCCGCTGCATTGCCATGGTGATTGTCTGGAACGATCTCGCTTCCGGCGATACGGAATACTGTGCCGGGTTGGTGGCGTTTAACTCCATTTTCCAGGTTTTGTTCTTTTCCATTTACGCTTGGATTTTTATTACGATTGTACCGCAATGGCTGGGTCTTGAAGGGGCTGTGGTGGATATCTCCATCGGCCAGATCGCTGAAAGTGTTTTTATATACTTGGGCATCCCCTTTTTCGCCGGCATCATCTCCCGGGTGATCGGTCTGAAAACAAAAGGCCGGGAGTGGTATGAAAAAAAGTTCATTCCCAAGATCAGCCCGATTACGTTGATTGCGCTACTCTTTACTATCCTGGTGATGTTTTCACTCAAGGGGGAATATATCGTCCAGTTGCCGTTTGACGTTGTCCGTGTAGCCATTCCGCTGTGCATCTATTTTTTTGTGATGTTTTTCGTTTCTTTTTTTCTTTCAATGAAAGCCGGCGCGACTTACGAGCAGTCCACGACGCTGAGCTTTACGGCAGCATCCAACAATTTCGAGTTGGCCATTGCCGTGGCTGTAGCGGTATTCGGCATCGATTCCGGCCAGGCTTTTGCCGCGGTAATCGGACCGCTGGTGGAAGTGCCGGTTCTGATCAGTCTGGTTAACGTGGCGCTCTGGTTCAAACGCAAATACTTCCCTTACGCTGTTGATACGCCCACCGGGGTATGCCATGTTACCTGCAAGCCATAGTGAGGTTATTTTATGCTCCTTGAATCGTACCGGCTGGAAATATTCAATTCGGAATGCAACCCGGGTGCGATGACCGTACATTGTTTTGCACACCTGAACCAGGATGTTTCCGGAGCGCTTCCATACCTGAACAGCGTTCTGGGTGGTTTTGAATATATCAAGGCTCCGCCGTCGGTTACTTTCCGGACGCAGGGTAAACTGATCACGGTGTGCGGGAGCAAAATCGCCATCAATTGTAATTAGATGATGAAATCCTTCAAATTATTTCATAAATGGCGCCAGGCACTTTGGCAGATACCGGCAATACTCATTGTGACCGGCATGCTGGCCCTTTCAGTCAACAGCTTGCGCAAAGCGCCGTTGCCGCTTATTGGGGATTGGTCTGTTGGTACGCAGATGACCACCGTCAGCGGCGAACGTCTGGACATATCGATCGTTGATGCGGCTAAACTTTTTCGAGAGAAGGCCGCAGTTTTTATCGATGCCCGTTCTGCAGCTTATTATGAAAAGGGTCATATCCAGGGAGCGCTGAATTTGCCCTGGCAGGATGTCGATCGCCTTTTTCTATCGATTACGGCGGACCTGCTTCCGGGAACCCCGATTGTCACCTATTGTGATGGAGAAGGATGTAACCTGAGTCATGACCTGGCTGTCTTCCTGCGGGATATGGGATTTGAAAATGTCAAGGTTCTGGCGGGGGGCTGGACTGCCTGGAAGAATGCCAATCTGCCGGTTGACGAAAAGAATACAGTTTCATTTTAGGGACATAAGGATGAAACAAGAAGAAGGATTTAAAAAAAAGAGCATATGGACATGGGAGGCGGTTCTTTTTCATGCGAGTCGACTGTTTCTGGGCGGAATCCTGATATATGCCGGCTTTGAAAAAATCCCTGCTCCGGGTCTGTTTGCCAAAGCGGTTTATGAGTATCAGATCTTGCCGGATGTCCTGATAAACCTGACGGCCCTGGTGCTGCCCTGGCTTGAGCTGGCTCTGGGTATTTTACTGATTGTTGGAATCTGGCTGCCTGGTGCTGTGCTTCTCAGCAGCCTGCTGCTGCTGACATTCAGCGGAATTCTGATTTTCAATATGGCCAGGGGGCTCAATATCAGTTGTGGGTGCTTTTCCACGGAACCTTCAACGGATCCGATATCCTGGTGGACGGTGATGAGGGACACTTCTTTTCTGGTTCCGGCATTCTATCTGCTGTTTGCAAACCGGGCGGAAAAACAGGGGAGTGAATAGAGAAAAGGGGAAGGGAAACGATGATATCAACACGCCTTGTCTTTGTGATCAGCTTCAGATCGGAGGGAAGCGCCAGTTACGCCCTGGTGAGATCCGACGTTCCTGAAACCAGGCCTGGGATGGCCGGGGCAATTTTCTGCGGCTGATTAAAGGGAGGAACCATGATGAAACGGTATGTGAAAACTTTTCAGCGACTACTGTTTGGCCTGATGTTGTTACCTTTTCTACTCGACCCGGTTTATGGGCAGTGTCCGACGCCGGAAGCGGTGCGTAAAGGGATTGCCAATTTCGCCGCCAAAGGCGTCCAGATAATCGCCGTACGGCCGACCGCCTATGCCGAAATTTGCGAGGTTCACGTTCGCCTGCAAAACCGGAACCAGATATTTTATGCCGGTTCCAAGGGCGAATTTTTCCTGATGGGGCAGTTGTACGACGCTTCCAGCGGTCGTAATCTGACCCGGAGCACCCTTGAAACCCTCACGCGATTTTCCCCTGAAGAAATGGTTCTGTTAAATGACCTGACGGCCTTTTCAATTGGAAATTCGGGGAAAACGATCTATTTCGCCACCGATCCGCAATGTTCTTACTGCAAAGAAGGCGCGGAAATTTTGAAAAAAATAGTTTCAAGCGGAGCGGTCCATGTAAAGTTTCTGTTGTTTCCCTTATCTTCACACAAGGGTGCCAGGGAGCAGTCCATTTCCGTTATCTGCGACGGCAAATCGCTGCCGGAATTTGAAAGCGGCTACCGTTCCGATAATCAATGTTCGGATGGGATTATGAAAATTGAAAAGACCGGCAAATTGCTGAGAGACAAAGGGATCAGCGGGACGCCGACATACATTTTTTCCGATGGCAGCTTCCACAGCGGTCTTATCAAGGAAGGGGAACTACGCAGTCGTCTCGGGCTGCGTATCTCGAATAAGGTAGAGTAAAGAACGGCGGGTAATAAACAGTAGCGAGATATGATGGCCACAGAACATGGAATGCGGCTTGACCCTACAGAACTTCTTGGTATATTATAAATATTCATCAAGGCGTTTATGATGATGTTTCTTTTTGCTAAGAAAGGAAAACCCATGGGCATTATGACTTTTCCCTATAAACGGGTTCACCTGATCTGGCTCGTGATTTTATCGATGCTGGTTTTTTCGCAGGGCTGCGGCAGTGACACCGATAGCGCCGTGGTTGATTTTTCCAAAACCGTAGCGGTTAAACGGCCCGGTGAGGGCATGCCTGAGAATGGCATTTTAAGAGTGTCGGTAGGCGCCATGATTTCGCCCAAACCCACGTTTGTATATTACCGTCAACTACTGGATTATATCGGCGCTAAATTGGGCCTGGAAGCCCAACTTGTTCAGCGCAAAACCTATGAGGAGACTAATCAGCTTTTCGCCAAAGGGCAGATTGATCTGGCTTTCCTCTGCTCCGGTCCCTATACCACCGGCAAAGAGAAATACGGTTTTGAAGCCCTGGCCGTACCTCAGATACGGGGAAAGCCTTTCTATCAATCGTATTTGATCGTCAACAAAGACAGCCGGTTTCATACCCTTGAGGATCTCAGGGGCCGGGCCTTTGCGTTTACGGACCCGGATTCTAATACCGGCAGACTGGTGCCCATTTACTGGCTGCTGCAGATGGGGGAAAGGCCGGAGTCTTTTTTTAAGAATATCAACTATACCTACGGTCACGACAATTCGATCCTGGCCGTGGCAAAGGCACTGGTGGACGGGGCCGCGGTAGATAGCCTTATTTGGGAATACTACAACCAACGCGATCCCATCCATGCATCCAAAACCCGGATTATCAAACGATCAGAGTTTTTTGGGAGTCCTCCCGTGGTTGTTTCCGCAGCCCTGCCGGTTCAACAAAAAGAGCATATCCGGAAATTGCTTTTTACCATGCACCAAGATCCTAAGGGTAAAAAGATTTTAAATGAACTGATGATCGAACAATTTGTAGCGCCCAAGGATGAATGGTATGATAGCATTTTTAGGATGAAACAAGACCTGCACTTGCTGGAGACGAAACCCCATGCGACTGAGAAGCCTTAGAAGTAAATTGCTGGCAGCGGTTTCTGCGCTGGTTATTATCAGCAGCATAATGATTTCCCTGCTGGTTACGCATCGCTATAGCAGAAGCCTCTATCAGGCTGAAACAGCCCAGGCTGAAAATGTTGCACACAGCGTTGCTCTTGAAGCCGCTGATATACTTCTCATCAACGATCTGGTAACGCTTCAAAAAATGCTGGAACACCATATCAGCAGCAATCCCGCCGTAGCTTACCTTTTTATTGTTAGAAGCGGTCAGGTAATAACTCATACCTTTACCGATGGTTTCCCGACCGAACTGATGACTGCCACTGATGCACTTCAAGACGGCCAGGTCCAATTTAAAAAAATTGTTTCTACTAAAGGGGATCGCTACCTGGATATTGCCTGGCCGATTTTTGAAGGAAAGGCGGGGGTCCTGCGCCTCGGTCTTTCGGAAAAGCCTTACCGAAACCAGGTGACCAAATTGTGGTTTCAAATGGGTATATTGACACTGGGAATACTTTTGCTGGCACTTTTGGTGAGTTTTCTTTTTATCCGGCGATTTACCGAACCCTTGGCAGCCTTGTCCGAAGCTGTTGAAAATATTGATGAACACCAACTGAATTTAAATCTTGAACATGAGGGCCATGAAGAAGTCGTTAAGTTGACTTCTTCGTTTAACCGTATGATTTCCCGGATTAGAGAATATACCCGGCGTTTGGAAGAAAAGACAATTGAACTGGATCGGGCCCATCGTCAAACGAGAAGCTGCTTTTCGATCGTTCAGGAAATCGGAGCCCTACCCAACTTAAAAGATATCAGTGCCTATCTGATCGACAAATTTCAAGAAATTTTGGACTGCCGACATATGCAACTGATCATATTTTCAGTTAGCCGTGAAGCTGTTTTTGTTTTATCTGAGGGAGACGCCAGTTATTTGCGTGCTGATCTTTTTAAACCGATGATTGACAGCTTAAAGAATGTACATGGCATCAGCTTTATCAACAAAAACAATTTCAGGCCGCCGGTTGTTTCGGTTGATTTCCAAACCGCAGAGCGAGTCGCTGTTTTTCCGCTCCATCATGAGGGGCAGCTGCTGGGGGCGATGTTTGTGGGTTGCCCCATCAATTTCGAGGACCGCAGCAAAGAGATCGAGCTGCTTGACCTGATTTTGAACCAGGCCTCTGGTGCAATCAAACGCGCCGCCTTACAGGAGGAAGAAATTCGAGCGCTTCAACACCGCATCGAAAACACAGCTGAATACTGCGGTATTATTGGCAAAAACCCAGAAATGCAGGGAATTTATAAGCTCATTGAGGATGTGGCCCCAACGGATGCAACCGTTCTGATACAGGGAGAAAGCGGTACCGGTAAAGAAATGGTCGCCAATGCGATTCATTGGAACAGCCTGCGGAAGGACAAACCCTTTGTCGTGATTAATTGTTCCGCTTATCCGGCCACGCTTTTGGAAAGTGAAATTTTTGGGCATGAAAAAGGCGCTTTCACCGGCGCGGTCCGGCAAAAGCAGGGCCGCTTTGAACAGGCCGACGGCGGCACGGTTTTTTTGGATGAAGTCGGTGAGATTCCACCTTCGGCTCAAATCAAGCTGCTCCGGGTTTTGCAGACTCAAAAATTCGAACGGTTGGGCGGGGAACAAACCTTAAGTGTGAATGTGCGCATTCTTGCGGCAACCAATAAAGATCTTCTGAAGGAGGTTAAAAACGGTACGTTTCGTGAAGATCTGTATTACCGTTTGAATGTAATCCCGATCACGCTGCCGCTTCTCAAAAAGCGACCGAATGACATCCCGCTGTTATCCAATCATTTCCTGCGTCGGTTCGCTGCCGAGCAGGATAAAAATCTGAAAGGATTTAATTCTGAAGCCATGCGTGTTCTGCTGGATTATCCCTGGCCGGGCAATGTCCGCGAACTGGAAAACAGCATTGAACATGCTGTTGTGCTAGCAAAAAGCGAGCAGGTCGAAGTTTCTGATTTGCCGCAATTTATTCGGAATGCAGACAGGACGTCCCAATCAGTGGCCGCCCCCGAAACCCCGACCATTTTTGAAAATGAAAAAAAATTGCTTGAGGAAGCCCTTGAAACCAGCAATTGGAACAAGAAAGAGACCGCCCAGCGACTGGGGATCAGCCGCAACACCCTTTACAATAAAATTAAAAAATATCAAATTACAAACACCAAGCCCACTTTTCATTAGGATGGCTATTTGCCTGATATCCACAGATCGGGGGCGATAATAGTCTAATTTTGGACTCAAATCAGTGGGTTCCCTCTCATTTTTTCTTATCGACTCAACTACTGCTGATTAAACCTTACAGGTGCAACAACAGGGCAAATTGTGCGTATTGAGATGTCTTTATAGCAATTTGTGTCCTGATTTTGCACACACCTAATATTTTGTTATTTAACAGAATATTAATAATGACGAATTTCATGTCAATATTTTACGCACAAACGAAAAAACATAATTTGAAAATGTCGACCGCCATCATCAATCATAAAAAAATAAAATTATTATCCGGCCTTTTTTATAATTATATTTTAATTTATCTCAATACGTTAAGAGAACCCAAGCCTTTAGATCGCATCAAAATACCGCTGTGTATTACCCCATCCCCAATGTTGGCATTCAATTTGCTGTAACATTATATGATATACAGGTTTTTCTAAGTTTAGGGATAGTTTCAAGATACACAATATTCTCAGGTTGCGGTTAGGTTTGCGTAATAACCTTTCGGTTAAATTTATCTAAACAATTTAAATCCTTATCAAGATATGGCTATCACGCATAAAGGATTAACTGTTGACGGCTCTCAGTCTGACAAAAAAAACAGTCGTGTTCGACAATGATCAAAGTCAATGTTTGGCCTTATGCAATCTGTTGGAAGGCCGGGACTATCAAACGGTTCCGGTCTATTTGTTATCGGACCTGAACTCTTTGCTCCAGAAAAAAAGCTGTCTGGTGGTCATCATTGACCTTGATACCGTCTCTCTGGACAACCGGACGATTCGGGACCTTACCAAAAAATACCCCGAGGTATATTTTCTCTGCATGTCGTCGGAACGATTTCATCCGGAGTTAAAGGAAGCTATCTGTTACCACATTTACGCGTGTATTAATAAGCCGGTTGATATGGACGAACTTATATATTGGCTAAGGAGTATTTACGAAGATGAGGCTGAAGTACATGTACCAAAAGAAGTGTAGTTGGCGGACATGGTTCATTTCCATTGTTATGCTCGTAGTGGTAAACCTGGCACTCAGCGGTTCAGTGTTTGCAATGGATCAAGCGGCTAAATCCTTAACCGAACTTCCCGCCCCTGATCTTCCTCAGCCGCAATTTTTTTGTGGTTACTGCCACGTCTTAACTTACCCGGGGATTGTCAATAAAGGCTATGAACTCTGGAAGAAAGGCAAACATAATAAATACGGGTGTGTGGAGTGCCATTACCCACCCGGTAAAGCCGGTAGGCTGGGGGTGACGCCGACAGCAGGCAATGAATCAAAAATTAAACACATTCCAATTAAAGATCTCATTAAAGAACCGCCGGCCCATTTTTCCTATTTGCAGCTTGGCGGCGAGGTTGTCAGGACCCGGCCCCGGGTCGTCGATGCCAGCTGCATGACGGCCAATTGCCACGGCAACCCCAAGGATGAGTTCAAGACCAAGAAGATAAAGTTTACCGATAAAGTCAGCTTTGTCCACAAGCCCCACCTGGAAAAAAAGAACCAGATTGAAGGTCAGGCAATCAATTGCACTTCCTGTCATCAGCATGAAACCGATCAGAAAAAGTTTGAGGTGAGTCAGGCCGCCTGTCATCAGTGTCATTTCACCAACGTCAAATTTAACGAAGGTCGGGGCCGATGTGAACTTTGCCACGCACTACCTGAAAAGCCCATCCAGACTTCCGGGGAGAAGCCGATTACCCATGAGATGCTAAAAAAAGCCAATGTTTCCTGCTCAAGCTGCCACATTGAGATGATACAGGCCTCAGGCGGGGGCAGGTACGAGGCCTTTTTTGAGAAAGGAGAGCTTAAAACTACGCTGGTTTTGGGCGCTGGACGGATAAAAAATGAAGCCTGTCTCGCTTGTCATGACCAGGCCAAAGCGCTGAAAGAAGTGAAGAACAAAAAGCTGATGCATGAAAAGCACGTGACGACTAAAAACGCCCGCTGTTTTGAATGCCACCGGCCGATCATGCACACAAAGGCCAATTTAGAACGGCCCCTAGATAGCCAGCCCGAGCGCATCAGTTGCGAGGCCTGTCATTTTAGTCCCCATCGCTTGCAGCGGCTTTTGGTTTCCGGTCCAAAGATCGAGGGTGTCTTGAAGACACCGGATTTCATGTATAAAGTGGGAACCAACTGTCTGGGTTGCCACGTGGAGCGGAAGCACACTGAAAAAGGCGCCAAAGTCATGACCGCATCGGGCAAGACCTGCGTCAAATGTCACACCAAGGATCACGAAAAAATGCTCAAGGAGTGGAAGACAGAGCTTGTCAAAAACATCAAGGAAGCCAGGGAGATCGAGCAGGAGGCGCTGGAAACACTTGCCAAGTATAAGTCCAGGCTTACGAATGACAAACTGGCCAAGGCAAACCAGATACTTAAGCAAGGCCTTGATATTATAGACATTGTCCAACACGGCAACGGTGTTCATAACAAGAAGTATTCCATTATGCTTATTGATGCGGCCATAGGCTTTTTCGATGATATGATCGCTTATACCGAAGAAGGTAAATAATTCGTAACGAAAGTTAAGGGGACACTATGGATCTAAATGCCTGTATTTTAGAAAAGGTGAACAATTAAACTAAAGGAGGTTGTTATGAGTGAAAAAGTTACGCTTACACGTCGTCAGGTTCTAAAGGGAGCGGGCGCGCTGACCCTTACCGGGGCGACCAGTCTGGTCCCGGACGGTATTGCGTTCGCGGCCGAAAAAGAGGCACCGCGGTGGGCGATGGTCATGGATCTCAGGCGGTGCAACGGCTGTCGGGCATGTACCGTTGCCTGCAAGGCCGAGTTCGATGTTCCCCTGGGTGCTTTCCGGACGGCTGTCATTGAGGAAATTCACGGCAAATTCCCCAGCACCGAAAAGCTCTTTTTGCCGACGCGGTGTAATCACTGCGAGGGAAACGAGGAAGACAAAATTCCACCCTGCGTTAAGGCCTGCCCGGAATACCCCAAGGATCGACGCACATTTAAAACTTCTGACGGTAAAACCATCCGGTATCGCGGCGGGGCCACCTATAAGCGCCCGGACGGACTTATCCTTTTCGATAATCAGTATTGTACCGGCTGCGGCAAATGCATCGAGGCGTGTCCTTACGGCGCCCGGGCCTTTAACAAACGCCTTAAGGCCGGCAAGGACTCCACCAAGTTCGCCATCGTCAAATGTTCGTCCTGCAACCATCGCATTGAAAAGGGGGTGGCTCCGGCCTGTGTCAATATTTGTCCCGCAGGAGCGAGAATATTCGGAGACTTGAATGATCCGGCCAGCGATGTTTCAAAATTGAACAAAGAATTCGGTTTTCTGGATAAACAAAACAAAACAACCCTGCTCCCGGGAGAAAAGACAAGACCCATGAACTTTTACATCGACCCGGATGGGGCGCTTCAAAAAATGGCTGCGGCCAGGAAAAAATATGAAAAAAATGAAGCCTATCAAGACCGTATTATATAAAAGCATATAAAAGAAGGAGGAGAAAATGAATAAAGACATTAATCGCCGTGACCTTATCCGGCTTGGCGTGGCAAGTGCCGCGGTCTTGGCAACCGGAAAAGTAATGCGCTCGCAGGCCCTGGCCGGGACAGTAAAATTTATTAAAGGGGGAAAAGATTTTTCACCCGAGACCGGTGTGGAACGAAAAATGATTCCAACGGCCTGCTGGTCGTGCGTGACCAGAGATTCCATGATCGGTTTTGTGGAGGACGGCAGGCTGGTCAAGCTGGAAGGACACCCTGATTCCATCCGGGGAAGAGGAAAGATATGCGCCAAAGGCGCCGCGGGGATCAACCAGCTCTATGATCCGGACCGAATTCTGTATCCCATGAAACGGGCAGGAAAGCGTGGGGAAGGCAAGTGGAAGCGCATCAGTTGGGACGACGCCCTGACCGATTTGGCGGCGCGCATGAAAAAACTGCGTGATGAGGGCCATCCGGAAAAGTTGGCGTTTCACTATGGCCGCATGAAAGGGTCTTCCGAAAAAATAGTTAAAGGCTTTCTCGGTTCTTTCGGCACCAAAACCATCTCCGGTCATACTGCCATCTGTGAAACAGGCAAGTGGGTAGGACAGGAGCTTACCTGGGGCAAGCATTACGATAACTGGGATTTTGAAAATACCAAATATGTTCTTAATTTTGGCAGCGGTGTGATGGAGGCGGGTACCAATTCCATCCCAACATGGCAGCGGCTGGTTGACGCCATGGTGGATCGGGATGTCAAGATGGTTACTTTTGATGTCAGGCTTTCCAACACGGCGGCGCGATCAACCGAGTGGGTGCCGATAACGCCGGGCACTGACGGTGTGGTGGTTCTTGCCATGTGCCGCGAAATCATGGAAGCGGGCCTTTATGATAAAGATTTCTTTCAGTACATTAAGGCTACTGAGGATTACAAGGCCAGCACGGATGAAAAGGTAAGCGCCTTGAAGGCGCACCTGGCCCAATATACGCCCGAATTCGCCGAAAAGATCAGCGGGGTACCGGCGGCCAAAATCAAGTCCATTGCGCTTGAGTTTGCCAAAGCCAAACCGGCCTGCGTCATCAGCTACCGGGGAGCCGTGGCCCATCTTAACGGGACCGATACCGAGCGGGCGGTGCAGATGCTGGCAGCCATTACCGGCAACATCGACAACCCCGGTGGCCGCTGCCGGGCTGTAAGCGCTTCATGGAAATATCCAAAATTTCCCAAGGCGCCCAAAACCAAAGATCTTGGTATCGGCAAAGGATTTAAAGGCCAAGTTGCGTACCCGACCCATGGGGTCGATCATCAGGTCCTCAAGATGATCAAGGACGGCAAAGCCGGCCGCCCTGAAATTTATATGTGGTTCTGCTACACCCCGGTATATGCCAACGGGGAGTGCCAGGAAAGCATTGACATCTTAAAAGATGAAACGTTGATTCCGTTTACCGTTAATGTCAATGCCTATTATGACGAATCGGCCGCGTTGGCGGACCTTCTCCTGCCCCATCCGTCCTATCTGGAATGGATGGACTGGGAAAATATGGTTTCCGCGACCCAGGTTGCTGAGTATTACATCCGGCAACCGCTGGTCAAACCGATGGGTGAGAGCCGCATGATGGGCGATGTTGTGTGTGATCTGGCCAACCGGATGGGATTTCCACTGGGTTTTAATTCGATGGAAGAATTTGTCAAAAAATCGTGCGAAAAAACACCGGGCGTAAAAGAAGCCGGCGGGTTTGATTACATGATGAAACACGGCGTCTGGCATGATCCCAACATAAAACCGGATTATTACATGTATAAATACAAAAGAGGCGACAAACATCTCAAAGCAGAGGGGGTCATCTTTGATGAGGCCACCGGTGTTTACTGGAACTGGAAAAAATCCAAAGCCAAGAGTGAGGCCGAGGCCAAGAAAAAAGGGTACACCCTTACCAAGAATGCCGTTAAAGGCTATGTCGGCCAGCAGTTTGGCGACAAGGTATATAAGGGCTTTAATCCTGACAGGGTAAACAAATCCGGGTATTTTGAGCTGTATTCCGAACTCCTGAAGCTAAAAAAATTCCCCCCCCTGCCGACTTACACGCCGATGTCCGACCATCAGAATCTGGCCCCCAATGAGCTTATTTTAACGAGCTACAAGGTGCCGGTCCAGATCCATTCCCGTTCGGCCAACTGCAAGTGGCTGACGGAGATCTTTCATGACAATCCGGCCAAGATTAATTCAAAAACGGCCAAACGTCTGGGGATCAAGAATGGGGACAAGATCAAGGTCAAGTCGGATGTCGGTGAAATTACGATCAAGGCCGACGTAAACGAAGACGTGGTTCCCGGTATCATTGCCATCTCTCACCATTTGGGTCATTGGGAGTATGGCCGTTACGCGTCCGGTAACAAGGCGCCGCTGGCGGGCGACAACGATCCAGATCTTGCGCTTAAACCCTGGACGACGTACGGCGTACATCCGAACTGGGTTATTAAGAAACAACCGGATCCGGTCAGCGGCCAGTGGGCCAATCAAAGTACGGTGGTTACGGTCACCAAGGCCTAAGCCAAAACAGGAGGGAGCGTTAGATGACGAAAGTACATGAAAACAGAGATGTGGCCGATAACAGAGGAAATGTCTATGGACTTTTGGCCACGGTCTTTGGTCAGGAAATATCGTCAGACCTCCTGCATCAGATAAAAGACCCCCGATTTTTGGGGGTCTTGTCTGGGCTGGGTATTGAGTTTAAAGGTGATTTTTTTGAAAAACCCGACGAAGATCTGATCGAGGAGTTGGCCGTCGAATTTACCCGGTTGTTTTTAGGGCCCGGCAAGCACATTTCACCCCATGAATCCATTCATCACGAGCGAGAAGACGGGCAGTGGGGAAAGCTTTGGGGACAGTCAACGGTAGATGCCAAGAAATTTATCGAATCCGCGGGATTCGACTACAAGTCCGAATACAAAGGACTTCCCGATCATATCAGCGTGGAACTTGAATTTATGCAACAGGTTGCGCTCAGCGAAGCTAAAGCGTGGCAAGATCAAGATAAAGAGAAGGCTCTATATTGTTTGCAAATTGAAAGAAAGTTTATTGAGGAGCACCTTTCTCGCTGGGTCCCCGCTTTTTGTAAAAAGGTCATGCAAGACACGGAATCACATTTTTATAAGGGGGTAGCGGAGTTGGCTCAAAAATTCATAGAATTTGAGTGCAAAGAAATAATAAAGGAGGACAGTTAAAGGAAATGTGCCTAAATAAAAGGGCCCTTGTGGTTGTTATTCTAACCGGGGGCCTTATCTGTTTACAATTTCTGGTGCCACCGTTAAATATTCAACGACAAGCATTTGCCGAAACAGTGCTGAAAGCGTTGTCTGTGGAGACGCCTGTTCTTATCTATACGCAATCTGCCGCTGAAAAAAGAAGTGACGCAGTAAAGGAAGACGAAAAAGAAGCTGTTAAGGAAAACAAAAAAGTACCTGTCGAGAAAGATAAAAAAGTACCACAAAACAAAGAAGAAGGTGATGATGATGATGATGGATGGGATGCCTGATAGTACGATTGAAACGGGCCGGTCGGCTCGTAGCAACTCACTGAAACGTTATGTGTTCCTGTTGCAGGGGAGGAGAGAAGATGAAAATAAGTGGATTGATCAAACTTGCGTTATCGGCCTTTTTGCTTGCCCAGTTTTTTGGCTGCGGCGGCGGTGAGACCCAGATAGATATTGAACAGGTTTTGTCCAAGCCAAAGGCCTATGTCGGTTCCGGAGAGTGCAAGTATTGCCATCTGGAGCACTACGACTCGTGGAGAACGACTCTCCATAGTCGCACCCTTGCGGATGTGACCAAAAACCGGGACGCTCTGATCGCAGAGATCAATCCAGCCACCATCCGGGCAGATTTGCAGACACATCAAGCGCAGTTAAAGCTGCCGGTGAATGAAATCTATATTCCCAAAATCGATGAGATAAAATATACCATGGGCATACAGTGGAAGCAGAGTTTTCTGGTCGAAAAAAAGGGAACGCTGTATGTTGCTCCCATCCAGTACAACGCCAAAACAGAGCATTGGGTCAGTTATCACGAGGAGGATTGGGACAAGCGCCCCTGGAACAAGTATTGCGGCGGTTGTCACGCCATGGGAGTTGATCTTGAAAAGAACACCTTTTCCGAAACGAGCGTCGGCTGCGAGGCCTGTCACGGTCCCGGTTCCCACCATGTGGCCTTGCCGGAGACGGCCGTCTTCGATAAACGTTCGACCATTGTTAATCCGTCCCAACTTCCCGCGGGGTTCAGAACCCAGATCTGTGGTTCCTGCCACAATCGCGGCAAATCGATCAAGATGCCGGATACCGAATGGCCGGTTGACTATCGGCCCGGCCGGGCCTTGGGGCTGTACTATAAATCCGCCTCTTTCGCCGCCGGGGATGTTAAAAACTTTTACGCCAATGAGTTTGCTAAAGGGCACCATCAACAATATCTCGACTGGCAGCAGTCCGCTCATTCCAGGGAAGGCGTCACCTGCACGTCCTGCCATTACGTTCATCAACTGGGTGTGGCCCCGACCCAATCCCAGACCAAAGGGGCTGGTTCTCAGCAATGTCTGATGTGCCACAAAGTGATTAATAATAACGCTTCCCATTCCATCCACTCGTTTGCTAATTGCATTGGTTGCCACATGCCCAAAATTGCTAAAAGCGCCGAATCCGGGGATACGCACTCTCACGCGTTTGTGACCTTGTTGCCAAAGGACACCTTGAAAAACCCGGCCGTTCCCAACTCGTGTCAGACCTGCCATAAGCACAAAGACACGGATCTCGCGACCTTGCAAAAAGTCTTCGACGGCATGGCCCAAAAGAGCCTGCTGCAGGTTCATCAGGTCCGTTAGCAGTTCTGAAAGATTTGAATTTTTCGAAGAAGATGAGGCCTTTTTCATGATTTCAAAGCAGTTTCCGGTTGGCAGGAACGTTCTCTCTTTGCTTTTTCGCACCCAAAAACCCATGAGGACGCAAGAAAGAGTATCGGAAAGCGTGAAGGATGAGGCGTCCGGCAAGCGATGTCTCGGGGCATTTGGAGTGGAGATGATCAAATTTTTGATTGCCCTCACCGTTCTTGTGATCGTTTTTCCCGGGTTGGTTTGGTCACAGAAAGAAGTTACCTCGCGTAGTTATCGCTACCGTGAGCAGAAGGTGAGTCCCCGATACTATGAGGGGTATGAAGCCAGACCTCAAGCAAACCTGCCCTTTGTGGAAGTGCCGACCTCCCGCCAGGAATTGATTTCTCTGTCTCCTATAGCAGAGCGTGTTCGCCGCCGAAAATACCTGGCCGACGCTCATCAGGGGCTCAGGTTTTACAAGCGTCTCACCTGCATCAAGTGCCATCCCGGGCAGATCCGCAGCCTGCATAATGCTAGGGCAAAAATCACCTGCCGCCAGTGTCATGGTCCGGAACCCATTGCGGGCATCAATCACTATTACTCCTCAATGAACCCCCGGCGGCGGTATGCCCAGATTTGTGCCAAATGCCATGAAGGAGCGAGCGCTTCCTTTGCCAAATATGTGGTCCACGAACCCAGTCCGGCTCTCATGAGCACCCAAAAGGCCTTCCCGTTGCTCTTTTACGTCTTTTGGGCCATGGTCGCCATTGCCGTGGGTACCTTTGCCGCTTTTTTGCCACATGCGTTTATGTGGGGGGTAAGAGAATTGTTGCCAGACACTTTCCGGTGGAACCTGAGGAAGTTTCGATCTATAGGGAGAAAAAAGGATGAAACGAATTAAGCGTTTTACTCCCACTCAGCGCGTATTCCACCTCGTTCTGATGCTCAGTTTCTCTGTCCAATCAGCGACAGGGCTGGGCCGGATGTACGGTGAGACTCATTGGGGACATTTTCTGGCATCATTTTTCGGAGGTTATTCCGGAGTGCTCAATGTCCATAAGTTGGTCGGCATTTTTATGTTGGCGGCGTTTTTTGTTCACGTATTTTACGTTTTTATCAAAATCGATTGGCGCGGGTTTCCCAAAAGCGTTTATGGTCCCGATTCTCTGCTTCCCAGATGGGAAGATATCGGACAGGTGCTTCAGCATCTCGGCTGGATTTTAGGGTTGAAAGAAGCGCCACGATTTGACCGCTGGGCGTATTGGGAAAAATTCGACTACTGGGCTGTTTTTTGGGGCATCTGCATTCTTGGCGGAACCGGCTTGATTCTGTACAGCCCTGTGACATCCAGCCGTTACATGCCCGGTTGGGTGCTTAACGTTCTCTTGTGGATCCACCGCATTGAAGCGATCCTGGCCATGGGCCATGTCTTCATCATACATTTTTTTATCGGCCATCTCAGGCGACACAACTTTCCGATGGATCTGGTCATGTTCGAGGGGAGCGTTGATCTTGAAAAGGTCAGCCATGAACGACCGGCTTGGGTGGCGCGTCTGGAAAAACAGGGAACCCTGGCGAGTAATCTGGTCAAAAGCGCACCGGTGGCTTTTCGCGTCACATATTATGTTTTCGGGTTTTCCATGATTATCGGTTGTGTCTATCTTTTGGTCAACGGCATCGTCAATGCAAGCGGTTTGCTGAAATGATTTGTCTGTCATCCCATAAGCGATGTAATCGTTCTTCTGTGGCGGCCAATCCAATGGTAACACCAATTGCACTTTATCCTTCCATCAAGTGGGGACGGCGATGAATATCAACAGACGTTTTTTTCTGGGGATAGCCGGTACCATGGTGGGCGGAGCCCTGGCCGTCGGGCCGAAAAAAGCCCGGGCCGTCCGTAAGCCCAAAGCCCCGTCAGACCCTTACGGATGCCTGGTGGACCTTACCGCGTGCGTTGGTTGTCGTAAATGCGAGCAAGCCTGCAATCGGGTCAATGGTCTGCCTGCTCCCCAGATTTCATTTGATGATCCGCGCGTTCTGGAGCACAAACGCAGGCCGAATGCCACAGCCTACACCGTGGTAAACCGCCACTATACGGGCAAACTTGACGAGCGAAACCTGTTGATACCGACCTTTGTCAAGGTTCAATGCATGCACTGCCAGGACCCGGCCTGTGTATCTGCCTGCATTGTGGGGGCCTTGACAAAAAAGGATAACGGTGCGGTCCACTACGACGTCTCCAAGTGTATGGGCTGCCGCTACTGTATGGTGGCCTGCCCCTTTCAGATCCCCGCCTATGACTATCATGATCCGCTCACCCCGGAGGTGCGAAAGTGTAGTTTTTGCTATGACCGGATCAGCAAGGAGGGAGGAAAACCGGCCTGCGCCGCCATTTGCCCGGTTGAGGCGCTTACCTTCGGCAAGCGCAGTCAGATCATTGATATCGCCCGCCGGCGGATCAAGAATGATCCGGGCCGCTATCTGAATCGACTTTACGGGGAATACGAAGTGGGTGGCACTTCCTGGCTCTACATTTCCGGAGAACCTTTCGAAAAGCTGGGTTTTCTGGATCTGCCGTCCCGTCCTATACCCCATCTTGCCGAAAGCATCCAACAGGGGTTATTCAGCTATCTGTGGGCGCCACTGAGTCTGTTCGCTATTCTGGGAGGCTGCATGTGGACCTTTAACCGCAAACAGACCAAAGAGAACCCGGAGCCTGAAAGAATGGAGGACAACTCATGAGTGCACATACAAAACCTGCACCGATTGAGGAAAAGTTCTGGACGCCCGGAGTCTTTGTCATGGTGGCCTTCATGCTAACCGGTGTTCTTTTTTTAATCGCCCGCTATATCGGTGGCCTGGCGGCTGTGACCAATCTGGATGACACGCATCCCTGGGGATTGTGGATCGGTATCGATGTGGCCACCGGCGTAGCTCTGGCCGCTGGGGGATTTACCACCGCCGCCCTGGCACACATCTTCGGACGGCGTCAATATGAGGCGGTAACCAGGCCGGCTCTTTTGACCGCCATGCTGGGTTATACCTTTGTTTCATTGAGCCTTATCGTCGATATTGGACGCTCCTGGGCCATCTGGCACCCGGCGGTCTACTGGCAGAAGGACTCGGTTCTCTTTGAAGTGGCCATGTGCGTCATGATTTATCTGCACGTGTTGTATATTGAATTTATTCCGATTGTAGTGCAGCACTTCAAAGGAATGATTTCCCTGCCGGGACGACTATCAATTCTTGATAGTGTTTTTGAAGGTTTACTGGGGTTAGCGGATCGAATACTGGACAAGGTTATGTGGGTTTTTATTATTGCCGGGGTTGTGCTCTCCTGTATGCACCAGTCGGGACTGGGATCCCTCATGTTAATCGCCCCGACAAAGCTGCATCCCCTTTGGTACACCCCTCTCCTGCCTTTGTTTTTTCTCACTTCGGCCATTGCCGTGGGCTACCCCATGGTGGTTTTTGAAACCACCCTGGCCTCAAGCTCCCTGGGGCTGAAAGATGAGATGGACATCTTGGTTCCACTTAGCCGAGTCACGATTTTTCTTTTGGGAATCTATATGGGTATCAAGATAGGCGACATGTTGGTCCGGGGGACCTATGTTTACCTTCTTGACGGAACGGTTCAGAGTAAAGCTTTCATAGTGGAGATGCTTGTGGGGGTTATCATCCCCTGGTTTATGCTCCTGACTCCGGGCTTACTTCATTCCCGACGTACTCTTTTCATTGCCAGCACCCTCATCATAGTAGGGGTTGCCCTAAACCGGGTAAACGTTTTTCTGGTAGGCTTTCAGCCTCCATATGCTGAAACGTCCTATTTCCCCGCTATTGGTGAAATGGCGATCACGGCCGGATTTATTTCAGCCCTTATATTTATCTATCTAGTTTGTGTCACCTACCTGCCGGTGCTCAGTCCTCAGGATCAGGAGGTTATTCCATGAGCCTGAAGATGACACCAAGAAAGATAGGTTTTTTAGTGGCGACAGTGATTTTGGTTGCGGCAGCACTGTATTTGACCCTTGCCGTTACTGTATTCAAAAGCAGAACCCGAATCGATGATTTCGTCTCGACCACATCTCGTGTGGCTCCACCCACCGCACCCCGCCCTTGGGAAGCTCGGCAAAGTGCGGCCGTCCATCGATCTGACGAGGTGGTTCCCCTCGTCAAGGAAGTGCTCAGGGAAACCCTTTCCCAGCGGAGAGCCCGCCTTGGCGTTAAAGCGCTGCAGCTCGAAGAGATAAAATTCAGCTACTTCCTCCTGAACAATCCGATCATTAAGGCGGAAGAAAACCTCTATGGCACCGTTCGGTTTATGCACAAAAAACACGCAGCGCTTCTCAACGATTGCACTATCTGTCATCATTACCGACCGGCGGATTCTGCGGCACCGGAAGCTACCCGGTGTTCCGCATGTCACCAGACCGCTTTTAACCCCGAGTTGCCCGGGAGAATCGGACTCAAGGGCGCTCATCACCGGCAGTGCATGGGCTGTCACAAGGAATGGAATAAGGGACCAGTAGGCTGCACCGATTGCCACGCCAAGAATGTTCCGGCCCACAGCGAGTTGATCAAGCTCACAGGGAAACCCGAACCCACAAAGGTGACCAGGGAGTGCCTCCGCTGCCATGATGCTCAGGCTAACGAGATGCTTACCAGTACCCACTGGTTGTGGAAAGGGCCTTCCGCATTCACCGAGGGTGAAGAAAAGCGAATTGACCTTGGCAAAGCCACCAAAACCATCAACAATTTCTGTATAAACGTCGCCAGCAATTGGCCCCGTTGCACCAACTGCCATGCCGGCTACGGCTGGAGGGATGCTTCTTTTGACTTCAACGACAAAACCAGAATTGACTGCCTTATATGCCACGACACCACGGGGACTTATAAGAAAGATCCTCAAGGCGCCGGTATGCCGGCTGCCAACGTGGATCTTATAAAGGTAGCCAATAACGTGGGTAAGCCCAGCCGAAAGACCTGCGGCGAGTGTCACTTCTCAGGCGGCGGCGAAGATCCGGTCAAGCACGGCAGGCTCAATCCCTCTCTCGATTTTCACTCCACAACCAGTGACGTCCATATGGGCGGCCTCGGCTTCCAGTGTCATGAATGCCATAAGACCCGTAATCACAAGATTACCGGGCGCAGCCTCACCCTGCCGGTGGCCGAAGGGGGCCGATCCTGCGAGGATTGTCATACCGCCGCTCCGCACAATGGCGGGGGATTTTTAAACCATCATCTCAATCGCCATACCGAACACCTGGCCTGCATGACCTGTCACAATCCCGTATATGCCATGCATAATCCCACCAAGGCTTTCTGGGATTGGTCCACCGCCGGGGATAAACAGCGCAGGGTCAAGAAAAATAAGTTCGGTATACCGGATTACAATTGGCGCTATGGTGACATTACCTGGGAGAAGAGTGCACAACCCGCCTACGCCTGGTACAACGGCAAGGTCAGGCGCCATATTCTGGGGGACAAGATCAACACCAAGGGAGTAACGTTACTCACCGAGCCTGTAGGTGATATTAACGATCCCAAATCAAGGATTTATCCATTTAAGGTCATGGACGGTATACAAGCGGCTGACACAGTGAACAATTACCTGCTTGTCCCGCACCTGTTTGGCCCCGGCGGCTACTGGGAAGACTTGGACTGGCAAAAAGCTTTTGCGGATGGCACGGAGGCTGCCGGGCTTTCCTATAGCGGCCAGTACAAATGGGTAAAGACCCGGATGTATCTGGGCTTGACCCACGAGGTTGTGGCCAAAAAGTTCGCTCTATCCTGTGTCCAGTGCCATGCAAGCCTGACGACCGAGCGGTCGTGCGGGCGATGTCACCAAGACAAGCGCGAGGTGGATTTCAAGAAACTCGCCTTTCAGGGCATCGACTTTAAGCTTGTTCACCGCCATGAAGGCGACAACCAGGATTGGCTTAATCGTACCAACTATATCGATTTCGAGCAGCTTGGCTACAAGGGCGATCCTATTGAATTTGGGGGACGCTTTAAAAAACTGCCTTTGGGTTGGCGTTCGGCTTTGAAAAAGGAGTGAATGGCCTGTGTAATTAATTATACTTTGGCAAACTATTTTTCTTTCTCTTAAGGACAATACTGTGGCATTAAGCACTATCTTTCATAAAAAGGGTACCATGTTTATACCATAATAACAAAGGAGGTATTATATGTATTTACCGAAAACATTCGAAAACTTTTCTAACAAATTTCCTGAAATTTTAAAAGATTATCAGCAATTGGGAAAGACCTGCCGGTCGGCCGGACCGTTGGATCAGAAAAGCCAGGATCTGATCAAGCTCGGCATCGCCGTTGGCGCAAATGCCAAGGGCGCTGTCATGTCGCATACCAGAAAAGCATTGACATCAGGCGCCACACACGATGAAATCATCCATGCGGTTTTATTATCGCTAACGACCACCGGCTTTCCGAACATGATCGCTGCGATGGGATGGGTCGAAGCGGTTCTGAATGAGAATCCTTAAGAAAAAGGTAATAAGCCGTGAAGTCGTTTGAAGAACTTTTAAAGACATCGGCAAAAGCGCATGGCCATCTTTGCCCGGGACAGGTGGTGGGTGTGCGCATGGCTATGTTGGGTTGCCGGCTGATCGGTCTGGATGATCCCAGTAGCCACGACCAGATCAAAAAGCTGATTGTATATGTGGAAATGGACCGCTGCACGGCTGATGCCGTTGCCCATGTAACCGGTGTTAAACTGGGGCGGCGATCCTTGAAATTTATGGATTACGGCATAATGGCTGCCACTTTTGTGAATTTAGAGACAGATACTGCTTTTCGGGTAATATCTACAGAGGATGCCCGGGATCTGGTCCCTTTTTATGCCCCTGAAATCGTGAAAAAATCCGAACGGCAGATAGAAGCCTATAAACGAATGCCGGATAGCGTTTTGTTTCGAGTTCAAAAAGTCCAGGTTACCGTTAATGCGGTTGATATGCCCGGGCCGACCAGCAAAAAAGTTTCCTGCGGCCGGTGCGGTCAGGTTGTGCGCGATGGCCGAGAAGTGGTTGAAGACGGAGTAACGCTTTGCCGGCTATGTTCGGGGAATACCTATTTCTCAAATGCAAGTGAAATCACCTGGCCGGATATGAACTGGACCCCGATGAATGAATTCAGGGCGTCGGATCCGGTAAGCCGATGCCCTGAAACGGCTGAGAATTTTATATTACAAAAGCCTGTAACTTTACGAAATTTAAAGCCAAAAGGAGTATGATCGTGTTAAAAACCATAAAAGTTGAAGACGCAGTGGGCACGAAACTGGCTCACGATATCACGGAAATTCGCCCCGGGGAGTTCAAGGGTCCCGCTTTTCGCAAAGGCCATACCGTCTGTGATGAAGATATCTGCCATCTTCAAAAACTGGGGAAAAACCACCTCTATCTCATCGATCTTGCCGAAGATGAAATACATGAGAACGAAGCCGCCGCAGTTATAGCCGGGGCACTTGCAGGAGAGGGGGTTGCCTGGAAGAACAAACCGATCGAAGGAAAAATAAAGCTGGTTGCGGAAAGAGACGGTTTGTTTACGGTAAACACGGCTGCCCTGGCCGCATTCAATATGGTGGAAGAAGTCATGTGTGCGACCATTCACAGCCATACATTGGTTAAAAAAGGAGATCTTGTTGCCGCAACCCGAGCCATTCCACTGGTTATGAAAAAAGCTCCTATCGACCGTGCAGCAGCCATCGCCCGCCAGAATGGGGCGGTGTTGTCGGTTCAAGAATTGAAACGTGCCAGGGTGGGCCTCGTGATTACAGGCAGCGAAGTATATCATCGGCTGATTGAGGATCGATTTGCCCCGATTTTAACCCGGAAAGTGAATGATTTGGGGTCTGAAGTTGCGGGTGTGGAATTCGCACCGGACGATGCCGATATGATCAGTCAGGCCATTAAATCTTTTCTTAAGCGGGGATGCGATTTAATATTGTTGAGCGGAGGCATGAGTGTCGATCCGGATGATGTCACCCGTCACGGAATTCGATTGGCCGGGGCAACCGAATTCAACTATGGCGCGGCCGCCCTGCCCGGAGCTATGTTTTTAATGGCATACCTGGGAGACGTGCCGTTACTGGGCGTGCCGGCATGTGGTCTTCATCATCGGATTACAGTGCTGGATCTGATATTGCCGCGGATTCTGGCTGGAGAGCGGATCGGAAAGGCTGAACTGGCCTTTCTGGGCCATGGGGGATTATGCCGCGACTGTCCGGAATGCAGTTACCCTCACTGTCCATTCGGTAAGGGCATGTAAGGCTTTGAGCGACACACATTCAATTTGGGGGCGACATGAAGAAGTTTGTTAAGGCGGCGGGAATCCTTGTTCTGGTATTGAGCGCTGCGGCTATATCTTTTGGAGAGGCAGCGCTCCCAAAGAATAAGCAAACCGTATTGGACTTATATGTGACCGCAAAGGAAGTTTTCGAAAAACAACAAATTACCCCGGACAACATAAAAATCATAGACGTTCGCACGCCGGAGGAATACATTTTTATCGGCCATGTGTCCACGGCGGTCAATATCCCCATAGAATTTTTAGAGCAAAGCTGGAATGCCGAAAAAAAGCGACCGGTCATGAAAACCAATACCCACTTTGTGTCTGACGTGAAAAAGAAGTTCAGCAGTACCGATACGCTTTATGTCATGTGTCGGTCAGGCAATCGGAGCGCACGTGCCATTAACATGCTGGCTGAGGCGGGATTTAAATCGGCATATAATATCATTGGCGGATTCGAAGGGGATAAGGTTAAGGATAAGGGTAGCCTTTATAATGGGAGGCGCATGGTAAACGGCTGGAAAAACTCAGAGGCGCCTTGGACTTATAAGCTTAACCCTGAACTTATGTATGTGCCTGGAAGTAATTGATAACCTGCCAAGCAAAAAGACTTTCAGATGAAAAATATCCAGATAAAGGAAAATAGGAACAAATATTAAGATTCGCCTCTCTATGGTGAATAGGTTAGATAAGAGTAAAGGATATGAAAGAAATAAAAGGAAAACGAAAACAATCCCTTAAGATAATTGAGGGGAAAACATTGCCGCCGGTTGTGGCCGTTGTCGGCTATTCAGGTGCGGGGAAAACCACATATTTAGAAAAACTTATTTCAACGCTTACCCAAAGGGGCCTGAATGTGGGGACCATCAAGCATGATGTCCACGGTTTTGAGATGGACAAACCCGGCAAAGACACCTGGCGGCATAAAAAGGCCGGCGCCAGAACAACCCTGATATCCTCTCCTTTCCAGATCGGAATGGTCCGGGATGTCGACCATGATCACGGCCTGGATGAACTGGCGACGCTTTTAACGGGTATGGACTTCATCCTGGCGGAAGGGTTTAAAAGAAGTTCAGTGCCGAAGCTGGAAATATACAGGCCCGAAGCATATAAAGATCCCATTTGCCTGAATGACCGGAACCTGCTGGCGTTGATCAGCGATGCACCGCTTGATTTGGGGGTTCCCCGCTATAGGCTGGGTGATATCGATGGAGTGGCGGAATTTTTAATCAGTCGTTTCAAAGTGGCGCCGAAAGCTCCAGAAATCCAGCAGGAGGCCGCTTTATAGCTTCAGCCATTTTCTGCGACATTTTCACATTACCAGGACTTTTCGGATTAAAAAAAAGATTGCAACAAGAATAATTGCCCCAAGAATTTTCTCCATGGTTTTAGGGGAAAATTTAGATGATCCCAAAAATGAACCGAAACTGCCCCCAAGCAAAACAGCGACAAAGAGGGGCAGATAATCCGACAGGCTGATTGAATTGTATTGAAACCGAGAGATAAGTCCGGCTAATGAATTCAGCCAGATAAATATTGTTCCGCACGCTGCCGCTTCTTTTTCATTGCCCAGCCCCAAAATGATGATCAAGGGAACCAGATAAACACCTCCACCGATCCCGACGATGCCGGCAACCAGACCAAGAATTGAACCAGAACAGATTGAAATGATGATTTTTCCAGTTCTGCCGATATGGAGTGGTATGGTCGGATTTTTCCAAAGGTAGATGCGGGCGGCAACAAAAACCAATGAGATTAACAGGATCCAGTAGAAATAAAGCTTCGGCAGTTTCAGCATACCGCCTAAATATGCCATGGGGATCGAAGATACCAAAAAAGGTAAAATCAGTCTGATTTTGGCGTGTTTGTTTCGGATAAAATTATAACTGCCGACTGAGGTAACCACCAGATTCAGTGAAAGGGAGATCATGGGAATCGCCTGGGTGCTGAAACCCAGCAGGGCCATGAGGGCTGTATAGGAAGACCCCCCGCCGAGACCCACTGAAGAATAGGTAAACGCTACGAAAAAAAACAAAACCGCAACAAAATACGGCGAATGGATCACTTCAACCAGTGTCATACTTGCCACCTGATTTGTTATTAAAAGTGAGGGATACGATAAAGACTGCAGCTATTTTCCCACACGATAGAAGCCAGGGCTTCAGGGTCATTCCCCCTGACTTGCGATAGCTTGAACATGACGGATCTGACAAAAGCGGGTTCATTGCGGCGGGTGTGGTTTTTCTCCGGCGCCGGGGTCAGGTAGGGCGCATCGGTTTCAACCACCAGCCGATCCTGGGGAATCATGCAGGAAAGTTCCCGCAGGCCGGCGCCCCGGTCCTTTAATGTCAGGATGCCGGTAATTCCGATGTAAAATCCCATTTCCAGATATTGCTGCAGCTCATTTTCATTTCCGCTGAAGCAATGAATCACCCCTTTTCTTTCACTGCTGGGATGCTTTTTCAAAAGCTCTATCAGCCGGCCATCGCTGTCTCTTTCATGAAAGATGATCGGCAGGCCCAACTCATCGGCGACTGAAAGTTGATCGACAAACCAGTCTTCCTGAATTTCCCGGGGTGAATACATGCGGTTAAAGTCCAGGCCGATTTCGCCCCATGCTTTTACCTTGGGGCTTTTGGCAAGGTTGCGCATGAAATCAAGGTCGGTTTTGCCGATGTCTTTGGCGTCATGGGGGTGCGTTCCGACCGAGGCGAAAAGACCGGGGATCGTTTCAGCCATGGCTACGGCTTTTTGTGAGCTTTGTTTATCCGTACCGACCGTCATCATGGCGAGAACCCCGGCCGCATGGGCCCGGCTGACGACAGCATCCATATCGTTTTTATAGGCTCGATCGTCCAAATGGCAGTGGGTGTCGAAAAGCTTCATGGTAAAAAAGGGTTCGTATTTGACGCTAAAGATTCAGTCCGTATATTTTGGATACAAAGTCCCTTGACATATGGGGGCAGAAGCGATAAAAAACTGCTTTTAATGGCTTAACAAAAACACACTTCCGATGCGCAAATTTACGGCGATTTTTGTTAAAATTCCAGGGGTGTTATAAACCAGATAGCGCATTCCGTAAAGATTTTTTATTTTGGGAGGGTAATCATTATGTTCAAGATAGTCAGACGTGAAGAAATGGCCGAGGGCACCGTGATTTTAAACGAAATCGATGCTCCTCTGATTGCAAAAAAAGCAAAACCCGGACAGTTCGTGATCCTGAAAGCCAACGAAACCGGGGAGCGGATTCCATTGACCATGGCCGATACGGATCCGCAAAAAGGCACCATTACCGTTATTTACATGGTGGTGGGGAAATCAACCGCGATTTTCAAGGACTTGGCGGTGGGTGACGGATACATGGACATCATCGGGCCGTTGGGCAAACCGACCCATCTGGAAAAAGTGGGGAATGTCGTGTGTGTCGGCGGCGGTACCGGCGTGGCGGTGCTGCATCCCATCACGCGCGCCCTTAAAGAAGTCGGTAACCACGTGACCTGCATCATCGGCGCGCGAAGCAAGGAGCTGCTTATTCTGGAAGACCAGATGAAAGCGGCCTCCCATGAATTGCAGGTTTGCACGGACGATGGGTCATACGGCCGCAAGGGTTTTGTGACCGAAGCCCTGAAAGATGTCTTGGAAAAAAATGATATCCAGCTGGCGGTGGCGATCGGTCCGGTTCCCATGATGAAGTTTGTATCCAAACTGACCAAAGAATACAATGTAAAAACCGTTGTCAGCCTGAACCCCATTATGGTAGACGGCACCGGCATGTGCGGCTGCTGCCGGGTATCCATCGGGGGTCAGACCCAGTTTGCCTGTGTGGATGGGCCTGAGTTTGATGGGCACCAGGTCGATTACGATGAGCTGATGCAGCGGCTGCAGGCCTACGCCGAGCAGGAAAAACAGTGCTACGCAGACCATCAGTGTCGCATGAATCCATAGACAGGCAGGGCAATCCCGGTGAGTCACCGGATGCCTGGCCGTGCCGGCTGAATCGCAAGTATTTTTTCAATCGGCAAAGTTGCGAAAGGGTTTTAGACAAAATTTATTTGTCATATAAGGGGAAAAAAATATATAGAAGCCATGGAGGTCATTCACAAGCAGCAGGGTGAACGGGCCTATGCTTTGTTTGAAAAAATCTCGACATGGCTATTTTGTGGAGGAGAAGATGGCGCAGCAAGAAGGTAAAAAAGAAAAAATATCCAGACAACCGATGCCGGAACAGGCACCTGAAGTCCGGCGCAGGAATTTTGATGAGGTGCCCCTGGGACTGAGTACGGAAGCAGCCATGAAGGAAGCCCAGCGATGTCTGCAGTGCAAGAAACCCAGCTGTATCGAGGGCTGTCCGGTATCCATCGATATACCGGGATTTATTAAACTTATCGAGGAAGGCGAATTTACCAAGGCGACCCGAAAGATATGGGAGCGCAACGCACTGCCGGCGGTCTGCGGCCGGGTATGCCCCCAGGAAAGCCAGTGCGAGGGGGTCTGTATTGTGGGCAAGAAGGGCGAACCGGTAGCCATCGGCAATCTGGAACGTTTTGCCGCCGATTATGAGCGCAAGCACGGCAAAGGGGAACTGCCCCCCAAGGCAAAGCCCACCGGCAAAAAGGTTGCGGTGGTGGGATCCGGTCCTTCCGGGCTGACGGTGGCCGGAGACCTGGTTTTAAAGGGGCATGACGTAACTGTTTTCGAAGCCTTTCACCGGCCCGGCGGTGTGCTGGTTTACGGCATTCCGGAATTCAGGCTTCCCAAGGAAATTGTTTTTCAGGAAGTCAATTTTATGGAGCGGTTGGGCGTTCGGCTGGAATGTAACGCGGTTGTGGGCCGGACCGTATCTTTAGACGAGCTGTTTGAAGAAGGTTATGATGCCGTCTTTTTGGGGGTGGGGGCGGGGTTGCCGCGATTTTTAGGCATTCCGGGTGAGAACCTGATCGGTATTTTTTCAGCCAATGAATATTTGACGCGCTCCAACCTCATGAAGGCCTACCGCTATCCGGAGTATGACACCCCCATCATCAAGGGCAAGAATGTCATTACCCTTGGGGCCGGCAATGTCGCCATGGATGCTGCCCGGACCGCCCTGCGCCTCGGCGCGGATGTTTCCCGGATCGTCTATCGGCGCTCCCGACAGGAAGTTCCGGCCAGGGCTGCGGAAGTGCATCATGCCGAAGAGGAGGGGGTTGAATTTCATTTCCTGACCGCTCCCACAAAGTTTATCGGCGATGAAAAGGGGCGGGTTGTCGGAATGGAAGGGCTGAAGATGGACCTGGGCGAGCCCGATGCATCCGGCCGTCGCCGTCCGGTCCCTGTCGAGGGGTCTGAATTCGAGCTGGAATGCGACCTGGTGATTATTGCCGTGGGCGCCGGCGCCAATCCGCTGTTGACCCAGTCCACCGAAGGGTTGCAGCTCAACAAGTGGGGATATATTACCGCCGAACCGGAAACCGGAAAAACCAGCAAAAAAGGGGTTTGGGCCGGGGGCGACATTGTAACCGGGTCGGCCACCGTTATCCTGGCCATGGGTGCCGGCAGAATAGCGGCCGATTCGATCCATACATATTTAACCTGGGGATGGTAGTCCCGGCAAAATATTATAGCCATTAAATTTATAAAAAGCCGGCTTGGCATTTGTGCCAAACCGGCTTTTTTATGTTGGTTTACAATCCCTCTTTCAACCGACATGTCATTGTGCCACTTTGTCATAGAAAATACCGCTTGAAAATAATTGAAAATCTAATTAGTGTCCGTCCGAAAAATACGAGTTTTGAAAAAATATCGGACGAAAAAATTCATCCCGGAAACAATTTTTACAATGAGCAGGAGAAGTATATTTATAAAATCGATTCAGCAAATAGATATTATTAAACATTGCTGATTTTGCATATACTTCTCCTTTAAGAAGGCACTTTTAAGGGTCTTTGCACCTTTTAAGCAGCTAATGAAAAGAGCTTTTGACGCTTTCGTTCTTTCTCAATTAGAATGTTGCCAAGGGTCTGAAGGTTTCTCCCCAGAACGCCCAGGGCAATGTACCGGTCATAGTCTTTGTCTCTCGGCGTTTGTCAAGATAGTTGTCGCATAAAAATAATTTTTTTCGATAAAGGTTTCATTGCAAATCACGCGGCATT